>NZ_JBHFPE020000005.1:0-264284 GCF_043355935.2 Roseovarius roseus
CGGAAGGTCGATCATGGTCTCGGTCATCGTGCTCTCCTTCGTTGTCATCGGTCTTTGAACAACCTCAGACTACGAAGAAGCGCGGTGGCCGCCAGACCCGGCCGCGCGCTGCGCTACGCCAAAAGGCTCCGCACGCGGCCTCTTACACCACCCCGAGGGGCACTACCTTGGGTGGATGCATGAAGGTCACGATGCCGGTCGTGTAGTCGACGCTGTAATGAACGCTTTCCTGCTGCTCATCTCCTCCCAGGCCAATCCGAACGGATCCGCGCACAGGTTTCTTGATCGGGCGGGCATATTCATGCTCGCCTGATCGGTAGGTTTTCATTAGCTGAAAGATGGGCGTCACATCGTCACCGATGGCGATCACCTGATCGTCATATGCAGGCTCCAACTGCGCACCGCCGGACTTGTAATCGGCCCAGTCCTTCCAGCGAAATCCGTGGATCTGACCCCGGCGCGCCTCGAAAAACGCAATCAACGTCTCGATATCGTCGAGGCCCCGCATCGCGATGCCCGCGTCATACCGGCGGCGCGAATGCTGCCAAGGCGTGTTGCGCTCTTCAAAACCGTTGGCCAGCGTCACGACATCCGTCATGCGCTCCGGCCCCCCGATCGAGCCAAAGCTCAGATTGGCCGGAAATCTTACCTCGTGAAAACCCATCATCCTGCTCCCTTACCGATTGCGCTGACCACGTCCGATCGCCCGGCTCAGCTGCGCCGCGATCTGTCCTTGGCTCCGCCGGAAGCCTTCAGAATCGGGCGTGCTGACATTCATCACGATGTTCACTGCCCCGCCGCCTCCGCCGCCGCGCACCCCCAGCTTGCCGTCAGGCCCGCGCGCCAGCGGCATGATCGCCTCGGGCCCAGCCTCGCCCATCAGGCCGGTGCCGCCTCGCATGGGAAAGGTTACCGGCCCGCTGACGATGCCGCCCGTCGCAAAGGGCTGCACGCGCCCCTGGGCAAAGCTGCCGCCCTTCTCGAATGGCATGAGGCCACCTAGGATATTGCCGATACCGCTCGACAGCAGGCCACCCACGTGATCGCTCACCGGCTTGACCGCCCCGTTGAACGCGGTGTTGATCATCGAGGTCGCAAGCGTGCGTAGCGACGCCGACAGGCTGTCGCCATCCACCACCGCGCCCTTGATCGCCCGGCTCAGCCCCCGGCTGATCCCGCGGTCCAGCGTGGCTACATCCTGCCCCGTCCGCTCGAACGTGCCGCGCACGCGCGCCAGTTCGGCGTTGAAGGCGGCTGCCATGTCCGTTGCGGCGCCCAGCGAGCCGTCCAGCGCCTCGATCTGCGCGTCCAGTTCGCCGAAATCTTCTCTTTCATCCATTGTCATTCGCTCCTCGCGTATCGGGATAGGCCTGCATCAGGGCATCAAGGCCTCCGCGTCCCAGGGGCGCAGCCCCCCGTGCCTCGCCCAGCATCAGGCGCAGCTCGGCTGGGGTCAGAGCCCAGAATTCGGCGGGCTTAAGGCCAAGGCCGCGCAAGCCCGCTTGCATCAGACCCGGCCAGTCAAAGCTGCTCATCGGTCCTCGGGCAGCGTGAACGCCCGCGCCAGCAGCTCTGCCGCCGCGCGGGTCGCCGCCAGCAGCCCGCCCTCGATATCGGCGGACACAAGCTCTCGTTCGGCCCCCTGCCAGCCGCCGCCGCGCAGGCCCGCCACGATCAGGGCCAGCACGTCACGGGTTGAAAACGCACCCGCCTCGAACCGCTCGACCAGATCCACCAGAGATCCGACAGCAAGGCCCGCCTCCAGTTCCGCCAGCGCACCCAAAGTCAGCTTCAGCACGCGCCGCTCGCCGTCGATGACCAGTGCCACCTCACCTGCCCAGGGGTTCGCCATCTCAGATCGCCGTAAAGATCAGGCGGCCCGCGGATGCCAGCGACAGCTCGTAAGTCGCCTCGCCATCATGCGTTCCCGAATACTCGATCGAGGTCACCTGAAACGGTCCCTCGACGATGCCGAAATCGGGGATCACCACTTGGAATGCCGGCGTCTCACCGTCGAAAAAGATCTGCCGCGTCCGCTCGTCCGAATCCGCGTCACGAAAAATGCCCGAGCCGCTGATCGCCGCCGACTTGACGCCCGCGCCCGACAGCAGTTCACGCCAACCGCCTGCACTTTCGAGGCTGGTCACATCGACGCTCTCGGCGTTGAAGCTGATGCGCGTCGCGCGCAGCCCCGCCACCGATTCAAAGTTGCCGTCGCCGGTCAGGTCGACCTTGATCAACAGGTCCTTGCCGTTTTGAACTGCCATTTGTCTCGTCTCCGATTGAAAAAAGCGTTTCGCGTTAAACTTGAGGTACTCAATTAAGGCGAAACGCGCGCTACGTTCTTAGGGTGTCCGCGTCTCGCGAAATGCCGTGACTCAGGTTTCCGCGAAACGCTTCTGGTTACGCCGCGTCCGAAACACGGGCTCTAAAGGTCAGATCGATGCGCCGCAGCGCGCCATCGCGCCGGGCCCTCGCACGGTAGAAATGCAGACCCGCCAGATGGCCGCGGTCAAGGCTCAGCTCGGCATCGGTCAGCGCGTCGCCCACTGCCGCCGCTGCCGTCTTGGCAGCGGCGAAGCCTGCGGCATCGCTGATCACCGACACGGTAAAGCGGTGCCATGCGCCTCCCGATGTCGCGTCTGACCGGTCGCGCACATCCTCGGGGCCCAGAGTCACGTAAAGGGGCGGCAGCGTGCCCGCCGGTGGCGCGTCATAGATTGCCCCGCCGACCAGCGCCGACAGATCCGCGTTGCCGATGAGTTGCCCGTAAACCGCTGCCTGAAGCGCGGCTGATCCGCCATAGCTCATACCGCCACCTCCTCGGTCGCATAGCAGGTCAGGTAGCGGCCGAGTGCGTCCCGCTCCGTCACCGCAGTGATGTGAAAGACCCGGGCGCCACTGCGCAGCCGCTGCTCGGGCTTTGGGCGCGAAGGCGCACCATAGGGCGCCGCTCTGACCGTGATCCTGTAGCCAGTGCTAGACATTTGGGCCTCGCCGTCCACGGCCTCTCCTCCGGTGCGCGCCGTGATATCGGCCCAGATCTCGCCCACCTGCCGCCATGTCTGCGCATATCCACCCGCCCCGTCCGGCGCGCGCTCGGGCGATTCCAGTACGAGCCGACGGTTCAGCTTGATCTCCGCCATCAGATGGCCCCCCCGCCCAGCAGGCGCACAGTACGGTAGCGCTCGATCAGGCTGGTCACGCCAAACGGCATGCACCCGCCGCCCAGCGCAGTGTCGGCGCGGTATTCGTAATAATGCGCGGCCAGCAGCAGCACCGCCTGGCCCAGATCCGCAGGCAGATCGCCCCACGCCGCGCCAAAGCCCGCGCGAAACCGCACGATCACCGCACCTCCCGAAGGCACCGGAGGCAACACCGTGCCCAGCGGCACAAGCCGGGGGCGATGCGTGTCGCGCTCCAGCCGGTAATGCGCCGGATCGGCGATCTCTTCGCTGCCGGACATGTGGCGCAGCACGACCTCCTCGATCGCCTTCACCGGCGCCACAGGCAGGGCTTGGCCATAGCCGGTGCGCCACGCCACCAGCTCCCACGAGAAAACCCGCTCGATCAGAACCTTGCCGGTGCGCGCCTCGATCGATGCGATGGCCGCCCTGAGGAAGCTTTGCAAAACCGCATCCTGAATATCGTCATTGGCAAAGCCGGTGCCCAGCCGCAGATGCGCCTTGAACTGGTCCACCGGCAAGGCGGCCTCGGGCACGGCGGTTTCTTCAATCAACATCATGGAATAACTCCGATAGTGCCGGATCCCTCCGGTGGTTCAGGCGCGCGCCACCCAGCGTTGCTCGGACGGAGGGGAGCAGCTGGACAACGCCTCAAGTCATGGGCAGCGCGCGCCCCGGACGGGGGCAGTTTCCCCCGCCCGATCCGCGCCTATTTTAAGAGGTCGCGAATTTCAGCAGCTTGATTGCCGCGTAGTCGCTGACATCGCCGCCCACGCGCTTGGTCGCATAGAAGAGGACATGCGGCTTGGCGCTGAAGGGATCGCGCAAAACGCGCAGGTCCGGGCGCTCGGCAACGGTGTAGCCCGCACCGAAATCACCGAAGGCGACAGACATCGACCCCGAGGCCATGTCAGGCATGTCCTCGGCGATCAACACGCGGTAGCCCAGAAGGCGCGCAGGTTCGCCCGCCGCCAGACCATCCGACCAAAGGAAGCGGCCATCGGCATCCTTCATCTTGCGCAGCGTGCCGGCAGTCTTGGAGTTCATGACGAAGCTCGCATTGGCGCGGTATTCGGCGCCCAGCGCATAGACCAGATCGACCACCGCATCGGCCCCGTCGAACTCGCCATCCGCACCTGTGGGCACATAACCAAGGTTGCCCCAGGTCCAGACTTCGTTATCGACGGCGGGTTTGGTCAGAAAGCCGGTGGGCTTGTCCACACCATTGCCCATGACAAAGGCAGCCGCCTCGGCGCGGGCGAACTTGTCAGCGATGCGGCCAGCCAGCCAACCCTTGATGTCGAACGCGCTGTCATCCAGCAGACGCTGCGACGCTTTCGGCAGCGCGCTGAGCTCGTGCAGCGGGATGGTGATACGGTCGATGCCGGGTGTCACCGTCTCGGTCACGCCCGCCGTCTCGGTGGCCCAGCCATGGCCGACATCGCCATGGTCGATCAGCACGTCAAAGCTGGTCGCCTCGACGGCCACGACATTGGCAATCGCGCGGATGGAGGCCGTCGTACTCAGCGTCGACTTGATCGTGCTGGCGGTTTGTGGATCCACCAGATAGCCGCCATCACCAGCAATCGAGGTGCCCAGCGCCTTGCCTTCCAGCTCCAGCCCGCGCAGCCCGTCATCGTCGCCCGAGCGCAGATAGGCGTTGAATGCCTTCTGGTGCTGGGCAGGGCCGTCATTGCCAACCGCGAGAACGGGGCGTGCAGGCACAAAGGATTTACGTTCCATCATGGTCATTTTCTCTTCTTGTTGTTGCAGTCGTTCTTCGATGTCGGACTGAAAGCCCTTCAACTCCTGGACAAAGCCCGCCACGGCGGTCTTCACTTCGGCCACCGGTGCATGCCCCTCGGACGCACCTTTCCCGGCACCGGAAATCCCGGTTTCATTCATCACCTGATCCTTTTGTTTTCCGCTCGTCTCGGCGCTAGAGGCGCGCCAATTCCCGGCGCGCGTCCTCAAAGACAGCCGCCAACTCGCACAAATCACCGCTCAAGGCGTCGCCCTTGGCGCCGATTCGTGCACTGGGAAGCATGGGGAAGGTCACCAGCGACACCTCCCACAGCTCCAGTTCCTGCAAGAGCCTCTGGCCCTTCTCATTCTTGGACGCGCGCACCGTGCGATAGCCGATGCTCAGCCCGTCAATCGCGCCCGCCCCGATCAGCGCAGCAGCCTCGCGCCCGCGTCCGACGGCCTCCAGCAGACGACCCTTGACGTAGAGGCCACGCTTGTCCTCGCGCACCTCGTCCCAGATGCCAATGGGCTGCGCAGAGTCGTGTTGCCACAGCATCTTGACCTGACGCCGTTCGACCCCAAGGCGCGCCAGCGATTTGGCATAAGCGCCCTGCACTACCACGTCGCCGCCCTGATCCACGTCGCCAAAGTAGCTGGCATATCCCTCGATTCCGACACCATCCTTGACGGTCAGATCGGCATCGAATTGCGCGAATTTGCGCTCCAGCCCCGTATCGATATCCATAAACCTCATCCTTCAATGATCCTCACGGCAGTGCCACCAGCAGCGGCTGCAGCGCCTGCGCCACGATCGCCCCCGCGATCCCGTAAACCGCCAACCACAGCCGCCGCTCCAGCCGTTCCATCGCTTCTTCCAGCTTCTTCTGGCGCTCTGCGATGGCCTGAAACTTCAGCACGGCGACCCGTTCGTTCGCCTCCAGCCGCAGCGCGGGCGCACAGTCGAACGCCTCAAAGCCGTAGCGTTCAGCTCTGCGCTCCTCATCCATCGGCACCTCCCTGCTCGGGCAGTGCGGGCAGACCCAGCAGGCTGCGCTTTTCGGCATCCGTCAGGAAATCGGCACCCGCGACCCGCGCCCATTGCGCATCGCGCTCGGCCGCCAGCGCCGGCACCTGGTCCAGATCCGGCTTGAGCTCCAGCATGCTGCCGTCGAAACCGCTCAGCCAGTCCGACAGGCTCGCCGCGACGCGGCTGGCCAGCGGTAAGACCGTCAAGCGAAAGAACGCGCGATTGGCCTCTTGGTAGTTCGAATAGGTCGCATCCCCCGGCACCCCCAGCAGCATGGGCGGCACCCCGAAGGCCAGCGCGATCTCGCGCGCCGCGCTTTCCTTGGTCTTTTGGAATTCCATGTCCGAGGGCGAGAACCCCATCGGCTTCCAATCGAGGCCGCCTTCCAGCAGCATCGGCCGTCCCGCATTGCGCGCGCCTTGATGATGGCTTTCCATCTCGTCCACCAGGCGCTGATACTGATCGTTGCTCAGCGCGCTCTGACCCTCGGCCCCGCGATAGACAATCGCCCCCGACGGCCGCGCGGCATTGTCGAGGAGCGCCTTGGACCAGCGGGAGGCCGAATTATGCACATCCACCGCCTGCGCTGCCGCCTGCATGGGCGACAGGCCGTAGTGATCGTCTTGTGGGTGAAAGCTCTTGATGTGGCAGACGGCAGGATGGCCTTGGCTCACATCAAAACGATGCTTGCGCCCCGCCACCGCATATTCATACGCCACTGGCCAACCATCATTGCCCGGCACCACGCTCATCCGGTCCGAGCGCAGCACATGCAGCTCGACCGGCGCGCCCTCTGTATCGCCAACCGCCTCGACATAGGCGTTGCCGGTCAGCAGCAGCTGACCGTAAAGCGCCTCAAGCAGCTCGGCACGACCCTGCGCCGGGTTGGGGCTGCGCATTAGCGACAGCATCGGATGCACGGCATAGCGCTGCTCGGCATCTTGCAGCACGAGAGGCAGCGACGCCGCCGCCTCAGCAATCATCTTGACACAGCGAAAGCCGACAGGATTGGCGGCAAAGCCCTGACGCGTCAGCGTGCCGGTGTCCCGCGCGCTCCATGCCACGCGGTTCGATCCGTGCCAGGCCGCCACGCGGCCCGCCGCGCTTGCCTTGGCTTCGGGCGCGCTGGGCGGCTGTTGCGCCGCGCCTTGCCGAAAGAAGTCCATGATCATCTGCCGCTTCTCCTTGGTCTGCTCAAAGCGTCCAAAGGCGCCGTGGCCTTTCATCCGCTGTTGAAGGCATCATTGTCTTAAAGGTTTAAGAAAACTGAACGAGACCGTGCGCTGCGCCCTCCCGGGCGGCGAAGGCCCTGCAAACACTGGCGCCGTGTCCGGTGCGCAGATACGCTCGGCCCAAAGGAGGCATGACCTATGCGATCCGAATCCCTGCAAACATTCCTGCACGCGGCCCAGACCGCCTTTTCCAGCCGCGTCGAGGATCCAGGAGGAGCGGCGTCCATCGCCCGCATCTTCAGCGCCCTTGAGACGCCGGGTACGCCGTCCGAAGGGCCCGGCACGCGCCTTCCGGCCTGTAAGCACCTGGAGGCGGCAACCAATCCGAAAAACGTCTCTGATCCCGCGCTAAAGACCCTTTTGCAGACGTTCACCGAGCTCGAGCCATCGCTTACATGGCGGTCCCGTACAGGCGACTGCACAAACGCCAGCGCAGATTTTCCGGGCAATCACGCCAACGCGATAATCATCGGACCCGGCGGGGTCGAGCGGCGTAGCGATGTTTGGCTGGGGGTCTCGCTGGTTGCGCCGAATATCCGCTATCCGGACCATGACCACCCGCCGGAGGAGACATATCTCGTCCTCAGCCCAGGCGACTTCATGCAGGGCGAGGGGAATTGGTTCACACCGGGGATCGGAGGCACGCTCTACAATCCGCCGGGTATCCTGCACGCCATGCGGTCCGGCGCGGCGCCACTCTTCGCCTTTTGGGCTCTGTGGGCCGCGCCACATGGCGGTTAGACGTCACACCACCCGCACCCGCGGATGGCGCCATTTCGCAGCCGGTTCGATCATCAGCTCGTGCAAGGCCCAGACTAAGGCATCGACCCGGTCGGGGCTTCCCTTGCCCTCATAGCCCTGCACCGTCATGGCGCACATCTGATCCTCCAGCTCCCCGAGGCCGCGCAGATGGTGCACGCGCCCCTGCTCGTAGAGCGCCGCGATCGGCTCGGCCCGCGCGACCTTTCCGCGTGACGCATGAACGGCTCTGATCGGCACCATAGGGTCGATCTGCCTGATAACTTCGGACACCAATTCGCCCCCTTGATTGACCTCCGCCACCAGCCGCTCGGCGCCCCAGCTTTGCATCGCGCGCACCGCAGCCGCCGCCCAAGCGGCAGGACTTGCCGCGGTCACGCTCTCATCGGCCAAAACATAGGCACGCCAATCCTGAACCGGCCCGCGCGTCACGGCACCCACCACGACGATGCCGCACTCATCGGCCTTGGGGCCACCGGTTACAGGCGGATCGACCGCAACCACGATCCTATCCATCTCGGGCGCAAGCTCGACCCGCAGCGCCTCAAGCGCCGAGGTCGTCCAGAGCGCCCCTTCGGCATCCTCCATCAGGATGCCATCCAGCTCCTGCCGCCCCAGCCTCGTGCCCGCATAGCGCGTGCGCACTTCCTCTAGGAAGCTCTCGGCCAGAAACGCCTTGTTCGCCTCGGTCGGTGCACTGGTCACGATGGTCGAGGGTGCCTTGAGCAGCTCCTTCAGCACCCCGACATTGCGCGGCGTGGTTGTCACGCAAACGCGCGGCCGCTCGCCCAGCCGCAAGGCGAATTGCAGCATGTCCCATGTCTCCTGAGCCCTCTTCCACTTGGCCATCTCATCGACCCAGGCGCCATCGAATTGCGGCCCGCGCAAACCCTCGGGCTCATGCGCGGAAAACACTTGCGCGATGGCGCCATTTGGCCAGACGAGCCGCGCCTTAGTCGCTTGCCATTCTGGCCGCCGATCCGGCGGAGAGCAGGCCAGTATCCCGCTCTCGCCAAAGACCATAACGTCCCGAACCTGCGCCACGGTCTCGCCCACCAGGGCCAACCTCCGGCAGACCCCATTATCCAGCGGGGCCGAGCCTTCGACCATGCTGCGCACCCACTCGGCCCCGGCGCGGGTTTTCCCCGCGCCACGACCGCCCATGATGACCCAGGATCGCCAGTCCCCCTCGGGGGGTAGCTGATGATCCATCGCCCAGAACTCAAAGAGATAGGGCAGCGCCAGCAGCTCGCCCTCGGTCAGCTCATCGAGGAAAGCGTCCCGGACATCCGGCCCTTCTGAGGCGATCCAGACGGCACCCGATCGAATCCCGTGCGGCGTCCATGTCGAGGGCGTATCCATTGACGATCCCTTGCTCTTTCTTCTTGCGTTGCTCAAGTTGTGTCTCCGCTTCGATTGCCAGTTTCAGCCATTGCCGGATGTCGCCCAGAATGCGGCTGCGGTTCTTGATATCTTCAAAGTCTTCTGCCCGGACTCTGTCTGACAGCGCCTCCAGATCCTCACACATGCCGCGCAACTGCCGCTCCAGAGTGGTGACAGTCGCGCTCAAGGCCGAAGGGCCCTCCTTGGGTGTTATCAAACTCATTCGTGATCACTGCCTCATGCGATTGCGTTGCTTGCCCCACCGCCCGCGCAAAATGAAAAAGCGACCACCGGGGAGTTACCCCCGGGGCCGCTTGCCCACCTCTTCCAGCATGTCACAACCTATAAGCGAGACCGTGCGCTGAGTCAAATGAAATCGGGCGGTAGGGCATCCCTAACCGCCCGATATATTTACATTTTGTTAAGATCGGGAGGTGGCGCGGCGCACTCCTGCGTCACCCGCTCAGGCGTTCACATCGACCACGATACGGCCCTTGACCTGGCCCTTCAGGATGTCGGCTCCCAACTTTGGCAGATCGCTCAGCGTCGCGGGCTGCACCATCTCTTCCAGCTTCTGCATCGGCAGATCGGATGCGATGCGCTTCCACGCCTCCACCCGGCGCGCATAGGGCTGCATGACCGAGTCGATCCCCAGAAGGTTCACCCCCCGCAGGATGAACGGCGTGATCATCGCACCCTCGATCTGCGCGCCGCCCGCCAGCCCAATGGCCGCCACGGACGAGCCGTATTTCATCTGTTTCAGCACCCGGCCCAGCATCGCGCCAGCGACGGCGTCAATGCAGCCGGCCCACTGCTCGGCCTCCAGCGGCTTCTTGGTCACCTCGGTCAGATCGTCGCGCGGTACGATCTGCGTCGCTCCAAGGTCTTTCAGGTAGTCGCCCGTCTCTGGCCGTCCTGTCACCGCGGCCACCTCATAGCCCAGCTTGGCCAGGATCGCGACGGCCACGCTGCCGACGCCGCCCGCAGCGCCGGTCACCAGAACCGGCCCGGTCCCGGGTTTCAGACCTGCATCCTCCAGCGCCATGATCGCCAGCATCGCGGTAAAGCCCGCCGTGCCCACGGCCATGGCCTGCCGCGCGTCCAGACCCTCGGGCAGTGGCACCAGCCAGTCAGCCTTCACACGGGCCTTTTGTGCATAACCGCCCCAATGCGCCTCGCCCACTCGCCAGCCGGTCAGAACGACCTTGTCGCCGGGCTTGTAGCGGTCATCGTCCGAGGCCTCGACGGTCCCGGCAAAGTCGATCCCCGGCACATGGGGGTAATTCCGCACCAGGCCACCGCCCGGCCCGATGCAAAGCCCGTCCTTGTAGTTGACCGTCGAATACTCGACCGCCACCGTCACCTCGCCATGCGGCAGATCGCTTTCCGAGATTTCGGTCACGGCGGCGCTGGTCTTGCCGGTCTCCTCGTCCTTCGTCACGAGCAATGCGTTGAATGTCATCTCAAGTCTCCTTTTCAGGGTCTGATCGGGCCTAGGCCCGACGTTTTTGTTTCGCCCGACGCCCACGCCATCTCGGAGTCCATCGGATAAATAGGCCGCGCGACCTTCTTGAAATCGAACAGCCCGAGGTTCGAACTGGTGATGCCCGCACTCGCGCATTCCACCACCGCGCGCGACAGCGGCTCGAAAACCGGGCGGCAATACATCCGCGATTTGAGAATGAGGTAGCGCGCGGCGACAGGATCAACACCCGCACAGGTGAACACGCCCAGATCCCAGGGCTCGTGCGGACGCTCGGTCACCAGCACGGTGGTGCCCTCCACCTCCAGCACGGCGGCCCGCCCCATATCGCAGGTCTGTCCGGTATAGATCGGCCCGCTGACAACATAGCGCCCTTGCCCGATGAACGAGACGGTTCCGCTCAGCGTAAGGGGCGTATTGGGCGGAAACCCGGGCAGCGGCACCTTGTTTCCCAACTCTACCGTGACCTCGGCACCCTCCCCGGCGCGCGTCATCTGGGCCACGACATCCGGGTCGCAAATCGGCCCGGCAACGATGCCCGTCATGCCCGCCGCCATGGCCGCCCGTAGCACGTCTATGGTATCGCAGGTGCCGCCCGACATGCAGTTGTCACCATGGTCCAGCAGCAGGACAGGCCCGTCTCCGGGGCCATCCGCCGCCTGCCGCGCCTGGGCCAGAGACGAATCCAGAGGCTCTTCGCGGTAGACAAACCCTTCGCGCCCGCGCCATGCCGCCCCGGCCAGGTCCTGCGCCACCTCCCGCGCCAGCGCAGGGGTATCCGCCACAACGACAACCGACACACCCGCATCCGCGATATCTGAAAGGGGAAACCCGCCAAAGATCGTCACCGCCTGCACGCCCTCCCGCGCCTCCGCCAAGCGGGCAGCGGCGATGAGATCGGTCATGATGCCCGGCACCTCGGTGTTCATCTTCAGGGTCTGCGCCAGAATAGGGGGATGTATCATTGCCATCGCCGGGCGCGGCGCACCGGTCAGAATGGCGTCCATCATGCGCACCACATGCGCACCCGTCTCGCGCATGTCGATATGCGGATAGGTCTTGAATCCCGCGATACAGTCACACATTGCGATCAGCCGCGCGGTGATATTGCCATGCAGGTCCAGCGCCACGCCAATCGGCACATCTGGCGCAACATCGCGCAGCCGCGCCAGCAGCTCGCCCTCGCAGTCGTCGATCCCTTCCGCCACCATCGCGCCATGCAAATCCAGCAAGATCGCATCGCAGCCGACCTTCGCCGCCTCGATGATCGGCGCGGCCAGCGCCTCGAACACGTCACCAGTGGCAGGCCCGCTGGGATTGGCCGTCGCGCAAAGCGGTGTGGCCAATTCGGCGCCCTTCTCCAGCGCATAGTCAATGAACGCACCAAAGGCCGTCGCCGAGCCCTTGCCGAATTCCAGCGCCTCATCCTCATGCAGCGCGCCGAAATCCTCCAGCGGGGTCGGAACGGGTGAAAACGTGTTCGTTTCGTGATTGAAGCGGGCCGCAATGATGCGCATCAGTCTCTCCTTCAGGTCGCGTCAGCCTCGGCAGGGCGTTGCGAGCGTCCCAGTAGGGTGATCCCGATCGACAGAACGATCAAGCCCAGCGCGACGATCTTTTGCCAGCTCAGCGGCTCACCCAGCAGGACGACCGCCGAAAGGACCCCCACCGTCGGCGCTGTCAGAATCGAGATTGCCGCAACAGCCGCCGGCAATCGGCGCAAAAGGACGCTCCACAGGAAGTAGCAGGTGACCATCGGCCCTGCGACGTGAAACGCGAAAACCAGCCATGTGGCGGCGCTGGGCCATGACACGGTCCCGATCGGCTCCAACCGAAGGGCCAGCGGCCAGGCCAGCGCAGTGGAGACAGCAAAAAACCAGAAAGTCAGCGCCAAGGGAGTCAGCGACCAGGCGCGCGCCTGCACCAGAACATTGCCGATGGACCACGATAGCGCCGCCGCCAGCATCAGCAGCGCCCCGGCAGGTGCGGCCACCAACGCCGCGAAATCCACCGATGCCAGCACGGCAAGACCCGCCATCCCGATCAGCACCGCCGCGATATGCCGCGCACTCAGATGCTGCTTCAGGAAAATCGCGGCCAGCACCGCCGTCATCGCAGGCATCGTGTAGGCGATGATCGCCGCGCGCGATGCCTCGGTCAGGGTCTGGCCCAGCGCCGTCGTGATGTTGAATCCGAACACCACAAAAAGGCCCGCAACCGCAATCGCGCCCGCCTCCTTCGGCGCGGGCCGCAGCCGCTGGCCCAGCGCCTTGACGATGCAGAAAAGCACGACCGTGCCGCCGGTGAATCCCGTGGCGCGCAGGGTGAAGGGCGGCACCTCCCGCAGCATGAACTTGACCGCGGGCCAGTTCAGCCCCCACAGGATGCCGACCAGCGCCACCATGGCCAATGTAAAGGGCGTCAGCCGCTGCTCCACTGCGAAACTCCTGATCGGGCCGCATGAGCCAGAGCGCCCGCCACCACGCGGGCGACCGTTCCACAACTCGGCCCCGGTTTCCATCACAAACCCGCCCTGCATATTCCGCCGTGACTTTGCGCGCCAAACTGGCATAGACCATCGGCACGGATCCAATCGGGCAGGCAAGACAGGAACAGACCGTTGCGCACCATTTTCGTCACCGGAACCGCCGGGTTCATCGGCTACCACCTTGCCACGCATCTTCTCGACGAGGGGTTTCGCGTCGTCGGCTATGACGGCATGACCGATTACTACGATGTCGCGCTCAAACATCGCCGCCACCAGATGCTGCTGCAAACGCCCGGCTTTACCGCACATGAGGGCATGCTCGAGGATATGGACCTGCTCCAACGCTGCGTGGCCGAGGCAGCGCCCGATGCCATCGTCCACCTCGCCGGACAGGCTGGTGTACGCTATAGTCTCGAAAACCCGCGCAGCTATATCTCGGCCAATATCGAGGGCACGTTCAACCTGATGGAATGCGCGCGTGAACGGCCCCCGGCGCATCTTCTGATGGCCTCCACCTCATCCGTCTATGGCGCCAATACCGACATGCCCTTCAACGAGGTGCAGCGCGCCGAGATGCCCCTCACCCTCTACGCCGCGACCAAGCGCGCGAACGAACATATGGCCCATTCCTACGCCCATCTGTGGAAGATCCCGACGACGATGTTCCGCTTTTTCACGGTCTACGGTCCCTGGGGCCGGCCCGACCTCGCGCTCTACAAGTTCGTGCGCGCCGCGCTGGATGGCGAGGCGATCGACGTCTACAATCACGGTCGCATGGCCCGCGACTTCACCTATGTCGGCGATCTGGTGCGCGGCATCCGTCTTCTGATCGACACGCCCCCGGTGCAGCCGGACAGCCCCGAGGATATCGTGCCCGGAGACAGCCTAAGCGCCGCCGCGCCATACCGCGTCGTCAATATAGGCAATGGTGAGAGGGTTGAGCTGATGGACTTCATCGCTGCCATCGAGGCCAAGCTGGGATTCGAGATGAAGAAGAACATGATGGAGATGCAGAAGGGCGATGTTCCCGGCACATGGGCCGATTCCTCCCTGCTGGAATCGTTGACCGGGTATCGCCCGAACACGCCTGTCGCCGACGGGATCAGCGAATTCATCGACTGGTATCGCACCTATCACAAACCCGCGTGATCGCAGCGCAGCCCGCCTCGACAACCTGCCGGTTTTGCGGCACTCCCTGAGGACCATGAACAACGATTACCCCCTCACCCGTGACCTCGTTCTGATCGGCGGCGGCCACGCCCACGCCCTCGTGCTGCGCAAATGGGGCATGAACCCCTTGCCGGGTGCGCGCCTGACCCTGATCGATCCGAACCCCAAGGCGCCCTATACCGGAATGCTGCCCGGCCATATCGCAGGGCATTACTCGCGCGATGCGCTGGATATCGACCTTGGCCGCCTCGCACGCTTTGCCGGCGCACGGCTGATCGTCGGGCGGGCCAGCGGCATTGATCGCGCCGCGCGCCGCGTGCAGGTAGCGGGCAGACCGGACGTCGCCTATGACGCGCTGTCGATCGACATCGGCATCAGCTCTGCGCCCATAACGTTGAACGGCTTTGAAGCGCACGGCATCGCGGCCAAACCGCTTGGCCCCTTCGCGGATCGCTGGCAGCAGTTCGTCTCGGACGTCGCATCAGGCACTATCCCGCCCGATTGCGCCGTTCTGGGCGGTGGTGTCGCGGGGGTCGAGCTGGCCCTGGCAATGCATCATCGGCTGTCCGGGATATCCTCCGAGCCACGACTGCACGTCATCGACACCGGCACGGCCCTTACAGGTGTTGCCGGCCGCACGGCCGGCATCCTGCGCGCGCAGATGGCGGTCCGGCGGATTGCCTTGATCGAGAATGCCGAGGTCAGCGAGCTCACCGCAGACCACGTCTTGCTGGCAAACGGCACAGCGCTGCCTTCTGCGCTGTCGGTCGCTGCTGTCGGTGCGCGCCCCTGGCCTTGGCTGGCCGAAACTGGGCTGCATCTGACGGGCGGTTTCATCACGGTTGATGCGCAGCTGCGCAGCACCACGGACCCAGCCATCTTCGCCGCCGGAGACTGCGCCCACTTGGCCCACGCCCCGCGCCCCAAGGCCGGGGTCTATGCCGTGCGCGCCGCGCCTGTCCTTCATGACAACCTGCGCGCTGCCGTGATGGGATCGTCCCGATACCGCATTTTCGAGCCGCAAAAACAGTATCTCAAACTGGTGTCTCTGGGCAAGAAGGCCGCTGTAGCGGATCGCGGCAGCTTTGGCCTGCGCCTGCCGGGCCTCTGGCAGTGGAAAGACCATATCGACCAGAAGTTCATGCAAAAGTTCCGCGATCTGCCCCGCATGGCCACCGACAGACTTCCGTCTGAGATGGCCCAGGGCGCGGCAAAGGAGATGACGGATCACCCGATGATCTGCGGCGGGTGCGGCGCCAAGGTCGGTTTTGACGCGCTGCAAACGGCCCTAACGACCGCGCGCACCGGCTTGCGCGATGATGTGCTGATCCGCCCCGGTGACGACGCAGGCGCACTGCGTATCGGCGGGCGGACCCAGGTGCTCACCACCGACCATCTGCGCGCCTTCACGGCGGATCCGTACCTCATGGCGCGCATTGCCGCCATTCATGCGCTGGGCGATGTCTGGGCCATGGGGGCTGCGCCTCAGGCCGCGCTGGTCAACCTCGTCCTGCCCCGGATGAGCGGCCCGCTTCAGGCTCGCACCCTGTCCGAGATCATGGAAGCCACTCACGCCATCATGGCCGAGGCGGGCGCAGAGGTGATTGGTGGCCACACCACCCAAGGGGCGGAACTGACCATCGGCTACACCGTGACCGGCTTAATGGACGAGGGCCGCGCGCCGATCGGCGTCGGTGGCGCGCAGCCGGGTGACCGCCTCATCCTGCTCGGCGCGCTGGGCACCGGCGTTATCTTTGCCGCCGACATGGCCGGGGCCGCCGATGCCGATGTCGTGCGCGGCGCGCTCGATCACATGGCGTCCAACCCACAAGACGCGGTACAGTGTCTGATGCAGGCCCATGCGATGACTGACGTGACGGGTTTCGGCCTTGCCGGGCACCTATTGGCGATCTGCCGGGCCAGCGGCTGTGGCGCGCAGATCGATCCGGCGTTGGTTCCGCTATTGAAGGGCGCGCAGGTGCTTCTACAGGCGGGGCACAGATCGTCGCTTCACTCTGCAAACAGAGCGTATGCAAGCCCATTCATCCATGGTCTAGGTGATGATCCCGTCAGTGAGATCCTTTTCGATCCGCAAACTGCCGGAGGCTTTCTTGCCGCGTTGTCGCCAGATGAGGCACATACCGCTCTCAACCAGCTTCATCGCATGGGCGCACTCGCGACGGATATCGGCATCATCACGGACACACCCCCCGGCATCACCCTTGGCCAGTAGCGGCGGCCTCGATCGCGGCCATCACATCCGGTAGGCTGGCACGCAAAGCCTTATCGTCCAGCGCTGCCAGATCCACCCTGTGCGGCTGCACCATGTCATGCCGCACGCGGGCCCGCTCATAGCCGGGGTCATAATGCTGGCGAATCAACTCCTCGGCCAGTTCGGTAAACTCCCGCGAGGCGACCATGCTCTGCCAGTGATCCACCGCCTCATTCCCGCGCAGCGGGCGCAGCAGATCAAGGCTGGCACTCAACTCATCGGGTTTGTCGGTCATATCGCCATAAGCATCGGCCAGATACCGTGCCCGCTCGGCCACCGGGGCAGTGACGCGCACAGCAGGCGCGGTCTTCATCGCTGTCCACAGGCTGGGCGGCACGATGCGTGTGCCCACCTTGTGCGATTCCGCCTCGATCACCACAGGTTTTTCGGGATCGAGCGCCGCGATCTTCTGCGCCAGCCGCCCTTCAAACAGCTTTTGGGTTGGCTGCCCGCCGTCCCGCGCGCCAAGAGCCGAACCGCGATGATTGGCCAACCCTTCAAGGTCGATCACCTGCACCCCTTCTGCTTCCAATAGTTCCAGCAGCCGCGTCTTGGCCGTGCCCGTATTGCCATCCAGCAGCACAGGCAGCAGATCCAATGGCGCATCATAGAGCATCTGCACAACCAGCCGCCGATAGGCGCGATAGCCGCCATCCAGTAGGCGAACCCGCCATCCGATCTGCTCCAGAATCGACGCGAAAGAGCCGGATCGCTGGCCCCCGCGCCAGCAATAGACCAAGGGTTGCCAGCTGCCGTCATGCTCTGACAGCGGCCCCTCCAGATGTGCCGCGACATTGCGCGCAACCATCGCCGCACCGATGCGCCGCGCCTTGAAGCGATCGTCCTGCACATAGATCGTGCCGACTTCGGCGCGTTCGGCGTCACTCAGGCTGGGCAGATTGATTGCCCCCGGCAGATGGTCCTCGGCAAATTCCGAGGGCGAGCGCGCGTCGATCAACGTATCGCAGGGCAGGTCGGCCAATTGGCCGATATGGGTCAACGTCAGCTTCATGGCACTGGCCTACTGCGGATCGGCCGCGCGGGAAACGTCAATCTCGCCGCAGGTCTCAGCCCTTTCCAAGCGTCTGCCACCCCGCATCGGGCGCAAAGCGTGGCCCGTGCGCCGCCTCCAGCTCTTTCAGCCGCGATACAACCGCGTCGATGCCACGCGCGCGGGCGTAGTGCATCGGCCCGCCGCGGAACGGCGCCCAGCCGGTGGCAAAGATCATCGCCGCGTCCACATCGTCCGGCTCCTTGACAACATCCTTGCGCAAAACCTCTACACAGGCGTTCAACATCGGCAGAATCAGCCGGTCTGTCAGATCCTCCGGCGCGCCCTCGTCGCTACCCGGATGCGGGGTGCCGTCCGACCAGTCGTAGAACCCGCGCCCTGCCTTCTTGCCTGTCTCGCCCGCCGCCACCTTGTCGCGCAGCGTGTCCGAGATAGACGCTAGCGGCACATCCAGACCCTCCGACAGGCTGATCGCCACATGCAACCCGATATCGAGGCCCACCTGATCGGCCAGTGTCACCGGCCCCATTGGCATGCCAAAGCGCAGCGCTGCCGTGTCGATCACCTCTTTCGGCACGCCCTCATCCATCAGCGCCATTGCCTCCATCATGTAGGGTACCAGCGCCCGGTTCACGAGAAAGCCGGGATAGTCGCCCACATGCACAGGCAGTTTCTTGATCGCACCGCAAAAGGCGGCAAGGCGGCTGACCGTGTCATCCGAGGTTTGTGCGCCCTTGATCACCTCGACAAGGTCGATGCGCGACACCGGGTTGAAGAAATGCAGCCCGGCGAACCGCGCAGCGTCGGGCGCATGCGCCGCCAGATCATCGACCGAAAGGCTGGAAGTGTTGCTGGCCAGGATTGCCTCCGGCTTCATCCGCGCCTTCAGATCCTCGTAGATCTTTTGCTTGATCTCGGTTTTCTCGGGCCCCGCCTCGATGATCAGATCCGCGAGCGCCAGTCCATGCCCGCCCGGATCCGGCATCATCCGGTCCATCGCATCGCGCGCATCGATACTACTCAGGTGTTTAGAGCCGCATATCTCACGCGCCAGATTGACCGCGCGCCCCAGCGCCTCGGGCGACGTGTCGCCCAGCGTCACGCGCTTGCCGCGGATGGCGGACATGGCGGCAATCTCGGCCCCCATCGCGCCCGCACCGATCACATGGACATGGGCAATCCCATCGTCGCCCTTGGCATTGCCGCGCAGCCGCTGACGCAGGAAAAACGCGCGCTGCAGGTTCTTTGACGTGTCCGTCTGCAAGAGCTTGCCGAAGGACCTGATCTCGGCCTCCTGCATCGGCTTGGCATCATCCCCGTGCTCTTCCCACAGGTCGATCAGCGCATGGGGCGCCGGATAATGCGCCTTGGGCGCCTTTTTCTCGGTCTGGCTGCGCATTTGCCGCGCCGCATAGCCGCGCGCGGTCGCGTAACTCATCGCGCGGGCCTTCAGCCCCGGCTCGCGCCCTTCCAGCTTGCCGTCGGCGGCGGCGCGCACCGCGTCGGCGACGTGCCGCTCTTCCACCACGGCATCAAGAAGGCCCAGTTTCTTGGCCTTTTTCGTATGCGCGGTCTTGCCGGTCAGCATCAGTGTCATCGCCTCGACCGGGTCGATCAGGGCAAGCGACCGGAAGGTGCCGCCCAGACCGGGATGCAGGCCCAGCTGTACCTCGGGAAAGGCAAAGGATGCACCTCGGACGCCGATGCGGTGGTCACAGGCCAGCGCCATTTCGAAGCCGCCCCCCAGACAGGCGCCATGCACGACGCAGATCGTCGGACATTTGAGGGCCGCCAACCTGTCAAAGACAGCATGCCCCTCGCGCAGCAGCGTTTCAGGATCGTCGGCCACATCCTTGAATTCCGAGATGTCGGCCCCGGCGGCAAATCCACCCTCCTTGGCCGAGCGGATGACCAGCGCCTTGGGCAAATCAGCCTCCGCAGCGGCCAGATGGGCATCCAGCTCTTCCAGCACTTTGCGGGAGATGAAGTTCGTTCCGCCCGCCTCGCAATCCATGACCAGCCACAGGATGCCATCTGCATCCCGCCCGCTGCGCCAATTACCTTGGCGGTCTTTTGCGCCGCCCATCTCGCGCAGCTCGGTGCCCAGAAATTGCATTACCGATCCGGTCATCGCACAGCCTCCAGCATCATGGCGCCGCCTAGCCCGCCACCGATACATTCGGTGGCGATGCCGCGCTTGGCGCCGCGTTTCTTCATTGCATTGGCAAGGTGCAGCACGATGCGGTTGCCGCTGGTGCCCACCGGATGCCCCAAGGAAATCGCGCCGCCATCGACATTCAGCCGGTCGCGGTCAATCTTGCCAAAGGCAGCATCGTATCCCAGCACCTCGCGGCAGAAATCCTCATGATCCCAGGCGGCGACGCAGGACAACACCTGCGCGGCGAACGCCTCGTTCAACTCCCACAGGTCGATATCATTCAGGCTCAGATTATGCCTCTGCGCGATCGGCGTTGACGCCAGAACCGGACCGAGGCCCATGACCGACGGATCCAGTCCGGCCCATTCGCTGTCGGAGATCTCTGCCAGAGGCTCCAGCCCGTGCAGATCTACCGCCTTTTGCGACGCGACGATCACCCAGCTGGCGCCATCGGTGATCTGGCTGGAATTTCCCGCCGTCACCTTACCATAGGGTTTCTCAAACACCGGTTTCGGCTTGGACAGACCCTCCATGTCGCTATCGGGACGCACGCCGTCATCATGGTCATAAACGGTGCCATCAGGGCCGAAGGCAGGCGTGACCTCACGGTCGAGCGTGCCGTCCTTCTGCGCGGCGGCAAGGCGGTGATGGCTCTGCATCGCGTATTCATCCGCCATCTTGCGCGTGATGCCAAAGCGATGCGCGAGGATTTCAGCAGTCTGGCCCATCCCCAGCTCGGTGATCGGGTCGGTCAGTCCGCGCTCAAGCCCGATGACGGGCTTGAAGAAGTCAGGCCGCAGGCCTCCCAGCATCTTGAGCTTGTCCATCGGGCTGCGTGCGGCGCTGAGATTGCCCAACCACTCGGCCGCCGATTGGCGCAGGATAAGGGGCGTATGGCTCAGCGCCTCGGCCCCGCCCGCGAGGATCATGTCATGGCTGCCGTCCCGGATATAGCGGTATGCGGTGTCGATGCTCTGCATCCCCGAGCCGCAGTTGATCTGCATGGTAAAGGCCACCATCCGCTCGCCCAGCCCAAGGCGCAGGGCGGCGACGCGGGCCGGGTTCATCTCGTCGGCCATCACGTTGACGCAGCCGAGAATGCACAAATCAAACGCCTCGCGCGCAAAAGGCTGACGCGCCAGAAGGGGGCGCCCGCATTGCACTGCGAGGTCGACGGGTGTGAAGGGGCCGGGCGTACCGCGCGCCTTCAGAAAGGGCGTGCGCGTTCCGTCCACCAAGAAGACTCTTTGCGGGTCAGTCATTCTGCGGCCTCCTGCGGTGTGTCCTTGGATGCGAGCCTGTTATGCGCGTTAGGCTCGTAATTTCTGAAATATCGCGGCAATTCTTCGGGGGTAAAGTCGTCGACCGCGATGACGCGCGCAACCAGGTCGTTCATCTCGGTGATCTGTGCCAACTCGGCCTCGCTCACAAGGCCCGCCTCGCGCCCCTCCTGGGGCGTTTTGCGCGCATCGCGCAGACGCTTCATCACGGGGGCCATCGCGTTGACGCGCGCATAGCACTGGTCAAGGAGCGATATGCCCGGATGCGTGCAGCCGCCCCCGATCCCGCCGGTGATCCGGTCGCGGGTGGGTGAGGGGGCATAGATCAGGTCGCTGCATGTTTCGACCAGCCGGTCATCCGGCCCTTTTTCCCGCCGCCCGGGCCACGTGATGCCGCGCAGCAGCGAAGCTGCCCAGCGCGCAGGCAAATTGACGATCACATCATCCAGCGAGGTTTGAATCCGCTGAAACCCCGCCTCGGCGGCATAGTTCAGCACAGGCAGATCGGCCTCTTGCCGGCCCTCATCCTCCCACCGCTTCAACGCGGCCGAGAGGATATACATTTCGGACAGGATGTCGCCCATCCGGGTCGACAGCATTTCCTTGCGCTTCAGTGCGCCGCCCAGCGTCAGGAAGCAAAAATCTGCTGTCAGCGCATAGGCCGCGGACCAACGGCCCAGCCTGCGATAGATATGCGTCGCGGGCCCCGCATCCGGCGCAGGCGCGAACCGCCCCCCGGTCAGCGCGCGGCCCCAGGCGCGAAACAGTGTCTTGGTCGTGTGCCCGATATGTGCCCAGACGGATTTGTCGAAAGCCTCTAGTGATTTCGTTCGATCCGGCTCCTGCAACGCCATCATGTTGTCCAACATATGAGGATGCGCCCGGATCGAGCCTTGGCCGAATATGATGAGGCTGCGCGTCACGATATTCGCGCCTTCCACCGTGATCCCGATGGGCACGGCGCGATAAAGGGACTGCAGATAGTTGGACGGCCCGTCGATCACCGCCTTGCCGGAATGCACGTCCATCGCGTCATTCAGCGCCTCGCGCATCCGAAAGGTCGCGTGTGCCTTCATGATGGCCGAGATCACGGACAGCGCGCGCCCCTCATCCAGCCCCGCGCAGGTCAGGTGACGGGCGGCATCCATCGAATAGGCGTCGGCGGCCAGCTTGCCCATGGGCATCTGCACGCCGCCGAACTTGCCGATGGGCAGGCGGAATTGCTCGCGGATGCGGGCATAGGCGCCGGTAGTATGTGCGCTCAGCGCAATGGCAGCGCAACCCATCGAGGGCAGCGAAATGCCTCGCCCGGCGGCCAGCGCGCTCATCAGCATCATCCATCCGCGTCCCGCATAGTCCGGCCCGCCGATGATGTTTTCCAGCGGAATGAACACATCCTTGCCGGTGGTCGGCCCGTTCATGAACATGGTCGACGCGGGGATATGGCGCCGCCCCGTCTCGACCCCATCAAGGTCCGTGGGCACCAGCGCGCAGGTGATCCCGATATCCTCGGTATCGCCGATCAGGCCATCCGGATCGCGCAGCTTGAAGGCAAGGCCCAAAACGCTGCAAACGGGTGCAAGCGTGATATATCGCTTGGCCCAGTTCAGGCGGATGCCCAGCACGTCCTCGCCCTGCCACTGACCGCGGCAAATGACGCCCTCATCGATCATCGCGCCAGCGTCCGATCCGGCCTCGGCGCTGGTCAGGCCAAAGGCCGGCAGTTCGCGCCCATCTGCCAGACGCGGCAGCCAATAATCCTGCTGCTCTTTCGTGCCGAATTGATGCAGCAATTCGCCCGGCCCCAGCGAGTTGGGGACCATCACCGTCACTGCCGCCGCCACCGACCGGGTCGAGATGAAGCGCACGATCTCGCTATGAGCAAAGGCGGAAAACTCCAGCCCGCCATGTGATTTCGGGATGATCACCCCGAAGAAGCCATTCTTGCGCAGAAACTCCCACACTTCCGGCGACAGATCGGCAGTGTCCTGATTGATGCTCCAGTCATCCAGCATCTCGCAAAGCTGACGGCAGGGCCCGTCAAGGAACGCCTGCTCTTCCTCGGTCAGCTTGGGCGCCTTGACCGCATGCAGTTTGGACCAGTCCGGATTGCCCGAAAAGAGCTCTTTCTCCCACCAGACCTCGCCGGCGTTCAGCGCCTCGCTTTCGGTCTCGGACAAGGCCGGCAGCGCCTTCTTGGCCCAGCCGTGAACAGGCCGTGTGATGTAATTCGCTCGAAACGAAGACATGGGCAGACTCCCTCCTCTGCAGGCTCAACGCCCCGCGATGCGTCCGTGTTCCCTGCGCCCGAGGCGTCCGCCGAGGGCCGGTCAGAATCGGCTCCGCATCTGCCGATGACCTTATCATCAAAGGCGCATCGGTCCTATCGGACCTTAACGTAAAGCAAATCGCAAGAGGGCTATCGCCCCTTGAGAGGCTTCTGCCGCGACGTCATGTCGTCAGATCGATCTCCGGCTGCGCCTTGGTCAGATCATCCAATGCGCGCAACTGGCCGATCAGAGCTTCCATCTTGTCCACCGGGATCATGTTTGGTCCGTCGCTGGGCGCATTATCCGGGTCCTCATGGGTTTCGATGAAAAGGCCCGAGACGCCCACCGCCACGGCCGCCCGCGCCAGCACTGGCGCGAATTCGCGCTGCCCGCCCGAGGTGGTTCCCTGCCCGCCGGGCTGCTGCACCGAATGGGTCGCATCGAAGACCACCGGATAGCCCGTCCGCGCCATCGTGGGCAGCCCGCGAAAATCACTGACCAGCGTGTTATAGCCAAAAGACGTGCCCCGATCGCAGAGCATGATCCGCGTATTCCCGGTGCTGGCGATCTTCTCGGCCACGTTGCCCATGTCCCAGGGTGCCAAGAACTGGCCCTTCTTGACGTTGATCGCACAGCCCGTCTCGCCGGCGGCCAGCAAAAGGTCGGTCTGGCGGCAGAGGAAGGCGGGGATCTGGATCACGTCCACCACCTCGCCCGCGGGCGCACATTGGTGGGCGTCATGCACATCCGTCAGAACGGGACAGCCGAACTCGTCCCGGATCTTGGACAGGATCGTCAGACCCTCCTCCATCCCAAGTCCCCGCTGCGTCGACAGGGATGACCGGTTCGCCTTGTCATAGCTGGCCTTGAAGATGAACCGCGTGCCCGTGGGCGCACAGGCCTCGGCGATCCGGCTCGCCATCATGCGGGCATGATCGAGGCTCTCCAACTGGCACGGCCCGGTGATAAGCGCGAAGGGCGTGCGCGCGCCGATCTTGATATCGCCGACGGTGATTTGCCTTGTCTCGATCATTGTGCCTCCAATGCCGCCTCGATGCGGGCGACGTCTTCGGGGTTGTTCAGCTCCCAGAATACCCGTCCGCGCGCGTCCACCTCGACGCAGCGCACCGGCATTCCGGCGGCCAGAAAGCGCAGCTGTTCCAGCCCTTCCAGCGTCTCCAGCGTGCTGACGGGCGCGTCCATATAGGCCTGTAGCGCCTTGGGCCGGTAGGCGTAAACGCCGACGTGATGAAAGACCGGGATCGGCTCGGGCAGCTTGCCGGGGGCGATATAGGGCAGCACTTCCTTGGAGAAATAAAGCGCGTTCCGGTGCTGATCAAAGACTGCCGTGGTGCCTCCAACGCGGCCATTCTGGCGGTCCTCGACAAAATTCTCATAAGTCTGCCGATCACAGCGCAGCACGGGCGTTGCCATCGACACGGTCGGGTCGGTCTGCATCGCCGTGATCAGCTTTTCCACGAACCAAGGCGGCGTCAGCGGCGCGTCGCCCTGGAAATTGACAACCAGATCGGGCGTGGCGTCCAGCTGCGCCAGCGCATCGGCGCAGCGCGCGGTGCCGTTCTCGCATTCCTCCGAGGTCATCACCACATCCGCGCCAAACCCGCGCGCATGCTCGGCGATGCGCACATCGTCGGTGGCGACATAGACGGCATCGATGCCCTCGATGGCGCTGGCCGCCTCCCAGCTCATGCGGATCAGGCTTTTGTCGCTGCCGTCCTTCTGGCGCAGCTCCACCAGCGGCTTGCCGGGATAGCGGGTCGAGGCGTAGCGGGCCGGGATGAAGATGACGGTTTTCATGTTGTGCCTTGCGATTGGATACCGGGTTCATACACCACAACGCTGGCGCGGGGGCAATCGTCAGCCGCGCCGCAGCGTGTTCAGCGCCCGCCCCTCGACGCCGATGCGCACCCACAGCATCGCGGCGTTCAGCAGGGTAAAGAGGACGGCGACCCAGACCAGCCCCAGCACCATGGGCGCGACGATGATCTCGGCCACGACCAGCGTATAGTTGGGATGGCGCAGGTAGCGGAACGGGCCGCGTGTCACCAATGGTTCGGGCAGGATGATGATCCGCGTGGTCCAGCGCCGGCCCAGCGTGGCAAGGATCCAGACGCGCAATCCCTGAAGCAGTGCGAAGGCCACCAGCCAGCCCAGCGACACCGGATTGTCATAGCCAAAGGCGATCAGGCATCCGATCCAAAGGCTATGCAGCGCCACCATTGCCGGGTAATGCGCGGCCCCCACTTCATACGCACCGCGTGCCATCAGATACGCAGTATTGCGCCGTGCCAGCACCAGCTCGCTCAGGCGCTGGGCGACGATGAAGACAAGGAAAAGGACCGCGCCGGTTTCCATCAGGCCGGCCCTTCCTTTGCATTTATCGGGAGGTAGGAGGCGGTAAATCCCGGTCCCAGCGCACAGGCCATCATCTGGCCGGTCGCGCCTGCATCCAGCACCGCGCGCAGAACGAAAAGCACGGTGGGCGCGGACATGTTGCCGCAGCGGCGCAGAACCTCGCGCTCGGCACCCAGGCTACCGGCCGCCAGATCCATCGCACCCTCGATCGCCTCGATCACCTTGGCGCCGCCGGGATGACAGACATAGCGGTCGATCTGCTGCGGGTTCAGCCCCGCCGCCGCCAGTGCACCTCGGGTTGCGTGGGCAAATTCTTCGCTCACGAAGGCTGGTATGGACCTGTCAAAGACGACGCCCAGCCCGACATCGTCCACGTCCCACCCCATGATATTCAGCGTGTCCGGCCATGTCTGCTGATGGCCGTGGCCCAGCGTGATTTGCGCGCCGTCCGGCGCGTCCGCTGCAAGGCAAGCCGCCGCTGCCCCGTCGCCAAAAAGCACGGCTGCGATGATGTCTGCCTTTTGCAGCCGGTCGGCCCGAAAGGCGAGCGAGCAGGTCTCGATTACGACCAGCAGTACCTTGGCCCCCGGTCGTCCCCGCGCCAGCGCCGCCGCGGTCGAGAGGCCACTGACCCCGCCCGCGCAGCCAAGCCCAAAGACCGGCACGCGCATCACGTCTTGGCGAAAGCCCATCTCGCCCGCCACCTGTGCCTCCAGCGTGGGGGTGGCGATGCCGGTTGAGGATACGGTGACGATGCAATCGACCTCATGCGCAGCCCATCCCGCATCGGCCAGCGCCTTGACAGCCGCGTCGATGAAAAGGGCGCGCGCGCCAGTGATGTACGCAGCGCTGCGGTCCTTCCAGCCGTGATCGTGCGAGAACCAGTCCAGCGGCACGACGGAATGGCGCTGCTCAATCCCGGATGTGCCAAAAGTCTTGGCCAGACGCTCGAACTGGGGATATCTATCGCCAAAGATCACGGCGGCCTTCTGAGCGACGTCGGACTGGCGCAGGCGATGCGGCGGCAGCGCCGTGGCGAGCCCATGAAGATAGACAGTCATATCAGATCCTCTGTGCGGTCAGGTCTGATCCGTCATATGTCAGGCCATGGGTTTAGTTAGCCCAATCTTTTGCGACAGCCACTGGTTCCCCGAAATCGCAGGTCCACCCAGCATCTGTTCAGGAGCGGATCCAGCCAAAGGGCAGGCCGGTGATCAGCTGGCGCAGGCCGAGGGCCGCCCCGGCAAAGATCCCGGCAAATACGATGGGCGCGTTGAATGTCATCAGCGAAAAAGCCGACATGCCTTGCCCGATGGTGCATCCCATAGCCAGCGCCGCCCCGAACCCCATCAGGATCGCACCCAGAACCTGCCGCTTCAGCTCGCGCGGGTCCTCGCAGGCCTCCCAGCGGAAATGGCCCTTGATCAGGCTGCCCGCGAATGCGCCCAAGAGCACTCCGGCCACCGATCCGACGCCGAAGGTCAGCCCGCCGCCGCTGGACGTCATCAGGAAGATCAGCGATTCGCCCAGGGGTGACGTGAAGGTATGGCTGTTGACCGGATAGACGCCAAAGCCATTATCGGCGACCCATTGCGTGCCCGCCCAGCCCGTGACGATGGCCACCCCTGCAAGCGCGCCCCAGATCATTGCCTTGGCGCTGTGCAGAAAATCGCGCGACCAGAGCGACCAGAGCGTCACCGCCGCGCTGGCAGCCAGCCCCCAAAGGACGGGCGCAACGCCGGTGATGGCGCCCAGCGCCTCGGGATAGCTGCGCAGGCCGGTCGGCATCTGCGTGGCCTCCAGCCCCGCAAGGCGAAGATGCGCCAGCGGGCCAGAGAGGGCGAAATAGGTGCTGATGCCCATGACGACCACGATCACGAAGGATCGCAGATCGCCGCCCCCGAACCGCGCCAGCGCGCCAAAGCCGCAATTGCCCGCAAGCGACATGCCATAACCGAACAGCAGACCGCCCAGCACGCCGAAAACAGGCGACCACGGGGCGAGGTGATAGATCGTCTGCGCCGGATCCAGCGCACCGATGGCCACCAGCCCGAACGCGCCCAGACCGGCAACACCGATGGCCAGCCCCCACATGCGCAGGCGCACCGAATCCGCTTGGTAGAGATAATCCTCGATCGCGCCCAGCGTACAGAACCGCCCCAGAAGCGCCGCCAGCCCCAGGATGATCCCGCCGCCCAGCCCGATCAGCGCCAGCAGCGCGGCATCGCTCAGCCCGCCTAGCATCTGATAGGCCCCGCCAAGGGGCCGCGCCTATGCCTCCTTGCAAAAGAGGTCATAGACCAAATCCAGAATTTGCACGGCGCGCGGATCGGTTAGCCGGTAGTAGATCGCCTTGCCCTCGCGCCGGGGTGTTACCAGCCCCTCGGTGCGCAACCGCGACAATTGCTGCGACACGGCGGCCTGCCGCGAAGACAGCAGCTGCTCCAGCTCGGTCACGGATTTCTCGCCGGTCGCCAGGTGGCACAGGATCATCAACCGCCCTTCGTGACAGATCGCCTTCAGGAAATGCGCCGCATTCTGGGCATTTTTCATCATCCGCTCAATTTCGGTGTCGGACATGTCCTTGGTGATGACGGGCAATGACATAAGGGCTGAAATTCCGCTTTTTTGGGGACTTATCTAACGGCTAGAGAGGCCTGTGGCAATTTTTTTGCGATGGCACGATCCGGTCGCGCGATTTGGATTGGCGCGGCTCAATCGTCCGGCTGCGCCTTAATATCGTGCTCGTCCAGCAGGTTGCCCAGGACGAACCAGAAGAATTCGTCGCCCGCATATCCCTCCATCCGGCCCAGTTCCTTGCCGTCCTCGACCAGAATGAAAGTGGGGGTGAAGACCGGGCGCGAGGCAAACTCGATATCCTCCGGAAGATCGCGCAGATCGACACGCCGCAGGGGCGCGCGCGCACCCTCGTCGGTCTTGGGATAGATATGCGAGATTTCCTCGTTCCACTGGGCGCACCAGTGACAGCCGTCCTGCTCGACCATGACCAAGGTCGCGGCCGCCGCAGGCAGCGTAAGGCACATCATGAGAAGAGCGAGAGCCAAGCGTTTCATCAGGGTTCCCGATTGACGAAGCGTGAAGATATAAAATAACTTGAATATGTAATCAGCACAAGTCGCGAGGAGGAGCGCCCGTGTTCGATGTATCCCTCATGGGGGCCTTTCTGGGTGGGCTGATCGTTTTCTTCTCACCCTGCATCTTGCCGATCGTGCCGTTCTATCTCAGCTACATGGCCGGCGCGTCCATGTCCGAAATCAGCGCCGAGGGCAAATTGGCGCCAGGCGTGCGCCAGAGGGCGTTCTTCGCGTCCATCATGTTCTCGCTGGGTATCATCACGGTCTTTGTCCTGTTGGGCGCGGCGGCCTATGGCCTCAGCCAGACGTTTCGCAGCATGCAGACGGAATTTCGCCTGTTCGCTGCGCTGGTGGTGCTGGTGATGGGCCTGCATTTCCTTGGCGTGTTTCGTATCGGATTTCTCAACCGCGCCTTTCAGATGGATGCGGGCGACACGAAAAACATGTCCGTCCTGGGGGCCTATGTTGTCGGCTTTGCTTTCGCCGCCGGCTGGACGCCCTGCGTCGGCGGCGTGCTGACTGCCGTCGTCTTTACCGCCAGCACCGAGGCGACGGCGATGCGGGGGCTGGTTCTCTTGCTGGTCTTCGGGGTGGCGATGACGGCGCCCTTCGTGATCTCGTCACTATTCATCGGGCCATTCCTGAAATTCGCATCCAAGTTCCGTCGCCACCTGCCCAAGGTCGAAAAGGCGATGGGCCTTTTGCTGATCCTCTTTGCGGCGCTCATCGCCACTGACAGCGTCAATGTCATTGCGCAGTGGATGCTGGACACCTTTCCTGCCTTTCAGAACATCTAGGGAGACTGATCCATGAAACGACTGATAGCTCTTTTCGCCCTGATCCTGCTGCCCGCGCTGGGCATGGCCGCCGAGGTGGGGGATGACGGCCTGCACAAGCAGGACTGGATGCGCGACACGTTCAAGGACCTCAACGAGGATCTGGCCGAGGCAAACGCCGAGGACAAACGCCTGGTCGTGATGGTCGAGCAGCGCGGCTGCATCTATTGCGCCAAGATGCACAAGGAAGTCTTCTCACGCGAGGATGTGTCCAGCTATATCCGCGACAATTTCTTCGTGGTGCAGATAAACCTGCACGGCGACACGGAGATCACCGATTTCGACGGCGAGACGCTGAGCGAAAAGGACGCTGCGCGCAAATGGGGCCTGCTCTTTACACCGTCGATTCTCTTCCTGCCCGAAGAGGTCGAGGAGGGTGCGACTGCGCAGAGCGCCGCCGTCGCACTGATGCCGGGGGCGTTCGCAGCGGGGACGACGCTGGATATGTTCACTTGGGTCAATGAGAAGCGCTACGCGCTTGATTCAGAGGAAGATTTTCAGCGCTATCACGCCCGCCGCATCCAGGAACGTAACGACGGAAAAACGGATTAATTGCAGTCTCTGCCAGTTGAGCCGGAAGTTATACTTGCTTGATGGTGGCACTGCATCCTAGAGTATGCCAAGTCTTGAATGTGTTTGGGAGGACGCATGGAACGCAAATTTCTCGTGATAATGGCTTTTGCCGCATCGACCGGTGCCGCCGCCGCAGAGATCGCGCCGTCTGACGTGTCCTACGTCGATGGCAGCGTCGAATCGTCGCTGACCGGTACGCCGGGCGACCCGGAGAACGGGCGCAAGATCGTCGGTGACAAGGGGCAGGGAAACTGTGTGGCCTGCCATCAGGTCAGCGATCTGGCAGACGTGCCGTTTCAGGGTGAAATCGGCCCGATGCTGGACGGCACGGGCGCACGGTGGAGCGAGGCGGAACTGCGTGGCATCGTCTCGAACGCCAAGATGATGTTCCCCGAAAGCCTGATGCCGTCCTTCTACAAGACCGAGGGATTCATCCGGCCGGGCAACGCCTATACCGGCAAGGCGGCTGACGATTCGTTCGGCCCCCTGCTGGAGGCGCAGCAGATTGAGGACGTGGTCGCTTACCTGACCACTCTGACGGAATACTGAGAACACTCCTCTCGCAAGGGGGATGATGGCCCGGACGGGTCAGAATGACGGCCCGTTGGGCCAAACGGAGGTTTATGACATGCAACTGACACGACGCGATGCAATTCTGATGGGGGCCGGCGCATTGCTGGTGGCCGGGCTGCCCCTGCGCGCTTCGGCCGCGGGCGAGGATGCGATCGCAGCCTTCACCGGCGGCGCCGAGGTTGGCGAAGGCGACATCACGCTGACCGCCCCCGAGATCGCCGAGAACGGCAACACGGTTCCGATCGAAGTGTCCTCGGAGACCGCGACCGAGATCATGGTGCTTGCCCTCGGCAACCCGACGCCCGCTGTGGCGACATTCAAATTCGGACCGTTGGCCGCGGCGCGCGCCGCCTCGACCCGTATCCGGCTCGCCGGCACCCAGGACGTGGTGGCCATCGCCAAGCTGGAGGATGGCTCGTTCGTCAAGGCGTCGTCCACGGTCAAGGTAACAATCGGCGGCTGCGGCGGCTAAAAGGAGGTCAAGAAAATGGCAGAAGGTGTAAAACCCCGCGTCAAAGTCCCGTCATCGGCATCGGCCGGCGAAGCGATCGTCATCAAGACGCTCATCAGCCACAAGATGGAGTCCGGGCAGCGCAAGGATAGCGACGGCAACGTCATTCCGCGCTCGATCATCAATCGCTTCACCTGTGATTTCAACGACCAGAACGTCGTCGACATCACGCTGGAGCCGGCGATTTCGACCAACCCGTATATGGAGTTCGAAGCGACCGTGCCGGAAACGGGCGAGTTCAAGTTCACCTGGTACGACGATGACGGCTCGGTCTACGAGGAAAGCAAGAAGATCACCGTCGAGTGAGCCAATTGTCTTGGGAGGGACAAGGATGAAACGACTGACCGCCACCATCACTGCCGGCCTCATGGCCGGGACACTGGCATCGGCAGACCCGGTGGACGACACCCTTGTCCTGAACGGGGAGACCGAGATTACCACACGTGCCGAAGCGCCCCCCGCGGTTGAGGGGGCCCTGGACGAGGTGATCTCGGGCTGGCACTACCGCGGCGACGAGACGCGCGTGATGCAGGCCGATGATTTCGACAACCCCGGCATGATCTTTGTCGAGCAGGCCACGGATGTCTGGAACACTGCCGAGGGATCGGCGGGCAAGTCCTGCGCCGATTGCCATGGCGACCCCGAGGAAATGGCCGGGGTGCGTCCGGTCTATCCCAAGTGGAACGAAGAGGCAGGCGAGGTCCGCACCATGGAGATGCAGATCAACGACTGCCGCGAGACCGAGATGGGTGCCGAACCGTGGAAGTACACCGGGAACGAGATGGTCAACATGACCGCTCTCATGGCCTCGGTGTCGCGCGGATTGCCGGTCAACGTGGCTACCGATGGCCCCGTCCAGTCGACATGGGAGCAGGGCAAGGAGCTGTACTACACACGCTTCGGTCAGCTTGAGTTGGCCTGTGCCTCCTGCCACGAGGCGAATAACGGCATGATGATCCGCGCGGATCACCTGAGCCAGGGCCAGATCAACGGCTTCCCGGTCTACCGCCTCAAGAATACCAAGCTGAATGCGGTGCACTCACGCTTCAAGGGCTGTGTGCGCGATACCCGCGCCGAGACCTTCGAGGCCGGCAGCCCCGAATTCGTCGCGCTTGAGCTTTATGTCGCCTCGCGCGGCAACGGTCTGGACGTCGAAGGCCCGTCCGTCCGCAACTGATCCGGAAGCGCCCCGCACGGTCACCCGTGTGGGGCGTTTTTGTCTCAATACATTCAGGAACACGCATATGATATCCCGGCGCGATTTTCTTCAAACCAGCATGGCGGCCAGCGCGATCCTTGGCGCATCGGGCTTTGGCCAGTGGGGCCGCATTGCCGCTCAGCAAAGCCTGTCGCAGGACCAATTGCTTGAGTTCGATACGTTCGGGAATGTCTCGCTGATCCATATCACCGACATTCACGCGCAGCTGAAACCGATCTACTTCCGGGAGCCGTCGGTCAATCTGGGCGTCGGCCCGAACAAGGGTGAGGTGCCGCATATCACCGGCGCCGATTTCCGCAGGCTCTACGGCATCGAGGACGGCTCCTACGCGCATTACGCGCTGTCTTCGGGCGACTTTACCGCCCTGGCGCAGGCCTATGGCCGCGTCGGCGGGATGGACCGCGTGGCCACGGTGATCAACAGCATCCGCGCCGACCGGCCTGACGCGCTGCTGCTGGACGGCGGCGACACCTGGCATGGCAGCTATACCTGCCACCAGACCCAGGGGCAGGACATGGTTACGGTGATGAACGCGCTCAAGCCGGATGCGATGACGTTCCACTGGGAATTCACGCTGGGCTCCGAGCGTGTGCGCGAGATTGTCGAAGGCTTGCCTTTCGCCGCCCTGGGCCAGAACATCTTTGACGCCGAATGGGACGAGCCTGCCGAGATGTTCCCGCCCTACCAGTTCTACGAGCGCGGCGGCGTCAAGATCGCCGTGATCGGCCAGGCCTTTCCCTACATGCCCATCGCCAACCCCGGCTGGATGTTCCCCGAATACTCCTTCGGTATCCGCGACGAGCATATGCAGGCAATGGTCGATGAGGTCCGCAGCCAGGGCGCCGAACTGGTCGTCTGCCTCAGCCATAACGGCTTTGACGTGGACAAGAAGATGGCCAGCGTCGTCACCGGCATCGACGTGATCCTCTCGGGTCACACCCACGATGCCCTGCCCGAGCCTGTATTGGTGGGCGAGACGATCATCGTCGCCAGCGGCTCGAACGGCAAGTTCGTCAGCCGCGTCGATCTGGACGTGCGCGACGGGCGCATGATGGGCTTCCGCCACAAGCTGATCCCGATCCTGTCGGACGTGATCGAGCCGGACAAGGAGGTCGCCGCCGTCATCGACGAAGTGCGTGCCCCATACGAGGACGCACTGGCCGAGGTGATCGGCAAGACCGACAGCCTTCTTTATCGCCGCGGCAATTTCAACGGCACCTGGGATGACGTGATCTGCGACGCGCTGTTGTCCGAGCGGGACGCCGAAATCGCGCTCAGCCCCGGCGTGCGCTGGGGCCCGTCAATGCTGCCCGGTCAGGACATCACCCGCGAGGATCTGTGGAACGTCACCTCCATGTCCTACCCCGAGGCATATCGCACCGAGATGACGGGTGAGTATCTCAAGGTCGTGCTCGAGGATGTGGCCGACAACATCTTCAACCCCGATCCCTACTACCAGCAGGGCGGCGACATGGTGCGCACCGGGGGCCTTGGCTATCGCATCGACATCAGCAAGCCGCAGGGCGAGCGCATCAGCAACATGGTGCTGCTCAAATCCGGCGAAGCGATCGATCCGTCCCGTAGCTATCAGGTCGCGGGCTGGGCCTCGGTCAACGAGGGCACGGAAGGCCCGCCGATCTGGGACGTGGTCGAGGCGCATATCCGCACAAAAGGCACGGTCAGCGCGCCGGGCGTAGACAGTGTCGAGGTCGTAGGCCTGTGACTGACAAGACCAGCAAAACGGAGGAAATTATGTCCAAAGGACCCTCACGCCGGAATTTCCTGCGCGGCGCCGCCGCCGGAACGGCGCTGATCGCCGGGGGGGCGGCCCGCGCCGCGACACCCGATCCCCTCATCACAGAGGTTCAGCCATGGGCCACCGGATTTGGCGATCCGGTCGATGCGTCGCCCTATGGTCTGCCGATCCGGTTCGAGGATGATGTGATCCGCCGCAATGTCGAATGGCTGACCGCGGACACGATCAGTTCGATCAACTTCACGCCGATCCACGCGCTGGATGGCACGATCACCCCGCAGGGCTGCGCGTTCGAGCGTCATCACTCGGGCGCGATTGAGCTGGCGAAATCGGATTATCGCCTAATGGTCAACGGCCTCGTCGATCGCCCGCTTGTCTTTACCTATGAGGATCTGGAACGCTTCCCGCGCGAGAACCACGTCTATTTCTGCGAATGCGCGGCCAATAGCGGCATGGAATGGGCCGGCGCGCAGCTGAACGGCGCGCAGTTCACCCACGGCATGATCCACAACATGGAATATACCGGCGTGCCCCTGCGCACCATTCTGGAGGAAGCGGGCCTCGATACTGCGGGCGACCTTGCGGACAAGTGGGTCTTTGTCGAGGGCGCGGATGCGTCGTCGAATGGCCGGTCGATCCCTATGGACAAGGCGCTGGATGACTGCCTGATCGCCTTCAAGGCCAATGGCGAGGCGCTGCGCAAGGAGCACGGCTATCCCGTGCGCCTCGTCGTGCCCGGCTGGGAAGGCAACATGTGGGTCAAGTGGATCCGCCGGATCGAGGTCATGGATGGCCCGGTCGAGAGCCGCGAGGAAACCTCGAAATACACCGACACGATGGCCGATGGCTCGTCGCGCAAATGGACGTGGACGATGGACGCGAAATCCGTCGTCACCTCGCCCAGCCCGCAATCGCCCATCCCGCATGGCAAGGGTCCGCTGGTGATCAGCGGCCTTGCGTGGTCCGGCAACGGCGCGATCACCCGCGTGGATGTCTCCAAGGATGGCGGAAAGACGTGGGAAACCGCGCGCCTTGCCAAGCCCGGCGAGGCAAAGGCGCTGACGCGCTTCTACCTTGATACCGAGTGGGACGGCGAGGAGATGCTGCTGCAAAGTCGCGCCATCGATGACACCGGCTATATTCAGCCGACCAAGACACAGCTGCGCGAGGTGCGCGGCCTCAATTCGATCTATCACAACAACGCGATCCAGACGTGGCTGGTCAGCGCGAACGGGGAGGCGGAAAATGTCGAAGTTTCTTAAAATTGCCACGGCGCTGACCCTGTTGGGTACAAGCGCCCAAGCCGAGGGCTTCGGCCTTGGCCGCGAGGCGCTGCCCGAAGAGGTTGCCGCCTGGAATCTGGATGTCAGCCCCGGCGGAGAGGGATTGCCTGCCGGATCCGGCGATGTAGCGACCGGCGAGGAGCTTTTTGTCGCGCAATGCGCCGCGTGTCATGGCGATTTTGCCGAAGGTCTGGGCAACTGGCCCAAGCTGGCGGGCGGTGAAGGGACGCTGGACCACAAGGACCCCGTCAAGACAGTGGGCAGCTATTGGCCCTATCTCTCGACCACGTGGGATTACGTGAACCGCTCGATGCCCTATGGCAATGCGCAGTCGCTCAGCCCCGATGAGGTCTATGCCATCGTCGCCTACATCCTTTATTCCAACTATCTCGTGGAAGATGACTTCGTACTGTCGAACGAGACCTTCGGCGATTTCGAAATGCCGAACGCGGATGGGTTCTTTGTCGATAACCGGCCCGAAACGGAATATGCCAAATGGTCGGGCGAGCCCTGCATGGAAAACTGCAAGGAAAACGTCGAGATCACCATGCGCGCCATGGTCCTTGACGTGACGCCGGGCACTGATGAAGAGGCCAGCGCCGAGGCCGAAGAGGCGACCGAAGAGCAAGCCACAAACACCGTCGAGCCGGCCGCGGAGGAGGCCAAGGAAGAGGCCACCGAAAGCGCCGAGCCCCGCACCGATCTTGCCGAGCCGGACCCCGAGCTGGTGGCCGATGGCGAAAAGGTTTTCCGCCAGTGCAAGGCCTGCCACCAGATCGGTGACGGCGCCAAGAACCGCGTCGGCCCGATCCTGACCGGCATCGTCGGCAAGCCTGCGGGCACGGTCGAGGATTTCCGCTATTCCAAGGCGCTCAAGGGCATGGCCGATGAGGGGCTTGTCTGGGACGAGGAGAACCTCAAGGCGTTTCTCGCCGATCCGAGGGGCTTCATGAAGGGCACCAAGATGGCCTTCGCGGGGCTCCGCAAGGACAAGGACCTCGACGCGATCACCGCCTATCTGGCGAGTCACCCCGAGTGACCCGCCGCGCGCCAGCGTCCTTTGCGGCGCTGGCCGCGCTTCTATTGAGCGGGGCCGCCCAGGCCCAGCCGATTGGCGATGCGGATGCGGGGGCCAAGGTCTTTGACGCCTGCAAGGCGTGCCACCAGGTGGGGCAGGGCGCGCAGGATCGCGTCGGCCCCCACCTCAACGGCATCTTCGGGCGCCGCGCCGCCGCGCATGATGGGTTCCCCTATTCCAAATCCATGGCCCGCGCCGGGGCTGACGGGCTGACCTGGACAGCCGAGACGTTGGACGCCTATATCGAAAACCCCCGCGCCCTGGTCTCGAAAACGCGGATGAGCTTTCGGGGTTTGTCCGATCCGGTCCAGCGGGCCGACCTTCTGGCCTATCTGCGCAGCTTTTCAGCCGATCCCTCGAACCTGCCCGAGGCGCCGCCGACGGCACGCGGCACCGATCATGACCTCGACCCCGCCATTCTGGCGCTTGTCGGCGATCCTGAATATGGCGAATATCTCTCCAGTGAGTGTCTGACCTGCCATCAGGCCGATGGCAGCGCAGAGGGCATCCCGTCGATCACCAATTGGCCGATCGAGGATTTCGTCGTGGCCATGCATGCCTACAAGGCCAAGCTGCGCCCCCATCCGGTGATGCAGATGATGGCGGGCCGCCTGAATGACGAGGAAATCGCGGCACTTGCCGCCTATTTCAAGGAGCTCGATTAACGAGGTCCACACTCTGGGAGGAGAAGACCGATGACATTGACCAGACGCATTTTCTTGGGGACGGGCGCCGCCGCTGCCGCATCGCTTGCCACACCCGCCGTATTGGCGCAGGGCAGTGGCAAACCGCGTGTCGTCGTCATTGGCGGCGGGGCGGGCGGGGCCACCGCCGCGCGCTATATCGCCAAGGATAGCGACGGCGCGATCAACGTGACCCTGGTCGAGCCGTCGCGCAGCTATTTCACCTGCTTCTTCTCGAACCTCTATATCGGCGGTTTCAAGGAGATGGACGATCTGGGCCATACCTATGGTACGCTGGCCGCAAAATACGGGATCAACGTGGTGCATGACTGGGCCGTGGGCGTCGACCGCGACACCAAGACGGTCGCCCTCGCCAGCGGTGCGTCCCTGCCCTATGACAAGCTGATCCTCAGCCCCGGTATCGATTTCGTCGACGGCGCGGTCGAAGGCTGGTCGCTGGCCGCCCAGAACGCGATGCCCCACGCCTACAAGGGCGGCACGCAGGCGGCCCTGCTCAAGGCGCAGATCGAGGCGATGCCAGAAGGCGGCACCTTTGCCATGGTCGCCCCGCCCAACCCCTATCGCTGCCCGCCGGGGCCGTATGAGCGAATTTCGATGGTGGCGCATATGCTGAAGGCGTCCAACCCGACCGCCAAGATCATCGTGGCTGACCCCAAGGCGCAATTCTCCAAGATGGCCCTTTTCCAAGAGGGCTGGCTAAAACATTACTCCGGCATGGTCGACTGGATCGGCGCCGATTTCGGCGGTGGCAACGTATCGGTCGATGCGGATGCCATGACCATCACCATCGACGGCGAGGTCACCGAGGTGGATGCCTGCAACGTCATCCCGGCACAAAAGGCCGGGCATATCGCCGAGATGGCAGGCGTCACCGACGGCGACTGGGTGCCCGTCAATGCCGCCGATCTCAGCAGCAAGGCCGATCCCGACATTCACGTTCTGGGGGATGCGGCGGATCAGGGTGACATGCCCAAATCCGGTTTCGCCGCCAACAGCCAGGCCAAGGTTTGCGGCAACGCCGTGCGCGGCGCCCTGACCGGCTCCAAGGTGTTCCCGGCCAAGTTCACCAATACCTGCTGGTCACTGATCGACACGAATGACGGGGTCAAGGTGGGCGCCACCTACGAGGCGACGGATGAAAAGATCGCCAAGGTCGATGGCTTCATCTCGGAGCCGGGCGAGCCGGCGGACCTGCGCAAGGCCACCTACGAGGAATCCGAAGGCTGGTATGCCGGTATCGTCGCCGATATGTTCAGCTAAGACGCTCGGGTCGCCTCCCCTGGGGGCGGCCCTGAGACCACGGCGCAATTCGGCCCAAGCCTGACATATGTCAAGGTGCGGGCCATCAGGGCATGCTTGAGTGGTGCCCGAACAAGGGAGGAGATCACATGAAACGTTTCATTCTGGCCGGTATTCTGGCCCTCGCCGCAGGGCCGGGCAGCGCGGCGGATCAGGCCGTCACCTATCCTTATGAGGGCAGCTTCGGCGATGCCGCCTTCGCAGTGGAAAACGCCATCATCGGGCGGGGTCTGGTCATCGACTACGTCAGCCACACTGGCGAGATGCTGAACCGCACCGCCGAGGATGTCGGCAGCGACAAGGAGCTGTTCGTCGAGGCCGACATCTTCCTTTTCTGCTCGGCACAGGTGTCGCGTCAGGTGATGGAGGCCGATCCGATGAATATTGCCCATTGCCCCTATGGCATCTTCGTGGCTGATCAGGACGGCGAGGTGATGATCGGCTATCGCACCTATCCCGAGGGGCCGATGCAAGAGGTGCAGGCGCTGCTGGACGAGATCGTCAAGGAGGCGATGAAATAGCGCGCCTCTGCATGGCGGCGGTGCCCGTGCGCGCCGCCGGTTTGCGCTAGAACAAGGTCTCATCGCGCAGGACATGCGATGTCATGACACGCGGGCGTTTCGCCCGTCCTGTTGTCGTAGCCAATGAGAGGGGCTGCCAGATGTTGGACGCATTGCTTGAACGGTTTGGCGACGGGGCCGTGCTGGCCATGGCCGGCGCGCTGGTGGGCGTCATCTTTGGCGCGGCTGCACAGCATTCGCGGTTTTGCCTGCGCGCCGCCTCGGTCGAGGTGGCCGAAGGGCTGTTGGGACCGCGCCTTTATATCTGGCTGATCGCCTTCACCGCCGCTGTGGCGTCGGTGCAGGGGCTGATCGCGATGGGATGGCTGGACGTGTCGGCCTCGCGCCAGATCGCCGCGACGGGCAGCCTCTCGGGCGCCATCATCGGTGGGCTGATGTTCGGCTGCGGCATGATCCTGGCGCGGGGATGCGCCAGTCGTCTGCTCGTGTTGTCAGCCACCGGCAATCTGCGGGCCATCGTGTCTGGACTGGTTCTGACACTGGCCGCGCAAGCTTCACTACGTGGCGTACTGGCGCCGACACGCGAAAATCTCGCCGCGCTCTGGCTGGTCCAGGGGGGCGATACCCGCGATCTGCTGGCGCGGCTGGGCCTCAGCGCCGAGATCGCGGCGATCCTGGCGGGCGCGGCTCTGGCCCTGTCGCTGCTCTTGGCGCGGCGCAACATGGTGCCGCTCAGCCGCGCGCTGGCGGCGGCCATCGTGGGCTTTGCCATCGCCCTCGGCTGGGCCACCACCTACGCCATTTCGCAGGTCTCGTTCGAGGTCGTGCCGATCTCGTCCGTCACCTTTACCGGGCCGTCCACCGATACGCTGATGGGCCTTGTCGACAATACCCGCCTGCCGTGGAGCTTCGGCGTTGGCCTTGTGCCCGGCGTCTTTGCCGGCTCGGGCCTGATGGCGCTGACCACGCGCGAGTTCAGGATCGAGCGGTTCGGGCCCGGCACCCCGATGGAGCAATATATGCTGGGCGCTGTCCTGATGGGATTCGGCAGCATGTTGGCGGGCGGTTGCGCCGTGGGGGCGGGCATGTCCGGCGGCTCGGTCTTTGCCCTCACCGCCTGGGTCGCGATCACCTGTATGTGGATCGGCGCCATGGCAACACACCGCCTCTTGGCCACTGCGCGCCGCGCCGCGCCGATCACTCCGCCGGCTGAATGACCGGCGCGCGCGTCAGTGCGCGGTCCGCCAGCAGCGCGCCCGCCGCGATCGAGGCCAGCGCGACGATGGCCGCAATGCTCAGCATCGACACGCCCGAAAGACCCGCACCGACGGTGCAGCCCCCGGCCAGAACGCCGCCAAAGCCCATCAGCGCGCCGCCCGCCACATAGCGCAGCGTTTCGGGCGCGCCGGAGAAGCTGGCAAAGGCCAGCTCGCCCCGGATCAGCGCCGACAGGAACGCCCCGGCAAAGACGCCGCCAACCATCCCCACGCCGAACCCGGCAGAGATCGAACTGGACGCGACCGTCCAGAACAGCGTGTCGGCCCAGGTCGAGGTAAAGGCCATCGAATCGACCGGCAGCGGATCGAACTCGTCCATCAAAAGCCAGCCGGTCGCGATCCAGCCAAATGTGATGGTCAGGCCGATCACCGCCGCCATCGCCACATGCAAGGGACGCGGGCGCAGGGCCGCGATGGCCGCAACAAGGCCCGCCACCAGTAGCGCGGCCCAAGTCAGCATGCCGCCCGGCAGCTCCGCCAGTGAGACGATGCCGATATCCGTCGTGACCGATCCCAGCGCGACGCGTACCGGCGCAAAGACGCCCTTGAGGGTTGCATGGGCGACCAGCGCAAAGACCAGCAGTACTGTCAGCGCGCGCAAATTGCCCGTGCCGCCCAATACGGTCAGGCGGCTGACGCAGCCGCGCGTGGCCACCATGCCGATGCCAAAGGCCAGCCCGCCGACGACGATCGCCAACAGTGGCAGGTCACTGACCATCAGGCGGTGCGCCGACAGGTCTACCCAGCCCATCCAGATGGCCGCGCTGGTTGCCGCGATCGCGGTGGCAAGGGCGGCGGCCCATGTGCCAAGCGCAGGCGCGCGGTCAGGTCCGGCGACAAGGCCGCGGCGCAGGCAGAAGCGGCTGATCTGGGCAGCGATGCCAAACATCAGTCCCAGCGCCAGCCCCAGAATGAGGCGTGCGCCCTGTGCGTCGACCGGCAGATCGTAGAGTTCAAAAAGCATGACGGATTGGCCCCCAAAGCGAAGCGTGGCAAAGACCTGCCTTATCTCGGCCTTTGCGCCAAAAGGTCAAGCCACGCGGGTCGTAACGCTGTTCTGCCAAGGAGCTGCGCGCCGGAACACTGTTCCAAATAAACCGGGCCGCGCAGATGACCCGCGCGACCCTGTTCTGAAAGACCGGAAATCGGCCCTGATTTTCAGAATTGCTCGAATTCCAACTGCTCGAACACGCGCCCGGCATTCTTGGTGGCAAGCTCCTCGAACGTATCCAGATTGGTGTAGGGAGATTGATCGACGTAATAGGCCTCGGCCAGCCCGCCGCCCTCGTCCAGAACTGCGCTGACCTGCTCGCGCAGGTAGACAAGGTAATCCTTGGTGTAGCGCCGCACCTGGTCCATGTTGGTGGGGTGGCCATGCCCCGGAATGACGTATGTCGCCTCCAGCGGCTCGAAGGCGGTATCCCATGTCTCCAGCCAGTCGGCGGTCATGGTGTCGGGAAAGATCGGCAGCATGCGTTCGTGAAACGCCATGTCACCCGAGATCACGAGGTCCTGATTGGGCAGCCACAGCACTATATCGCCGGGCGAATGGGCGGGGCCCAGATAGCGCGCCTCGATTTTGAAATCGCCCATCTCCACGATATACTCATCCTCGAAGGTCTCGGTCGGCACCTGCACCTCGGTGCCCTCGGCGCGGTCCTTGTTGTAGCCCTGCATGGATTTGAGGATCGCGGGCCCGTGCTTGGACACCACGTCGGCGGCATCGACGTGCGCGACGATGGGCACGCCCTGCTCCGCCCAGTAATTGTTGCCCAGCACCGCGTGGCCCTGTCCGTTCTCGTTGAAGACCAGCTTGACGGGCTGATCGGTCACCACCTTGATCTCGTCATGTAGCGCCTTGGCGAGGCCATAGGACGCGCCGCCGTTCATCACCACCACGCCATCCCCGGTAACGATGAAGCTGAGGTTGTTGTTATGACCCGCATTCTCATAGGTGGGCGGGGCGGTGGCGCCGATGGCGGAAAAGACGCCTGGGATCACCTCCCACGGTTTGTCATAGAGCAGCGAGTCGGGGTATTTATCCGCGATATCCTCGCTGGCATGGGCCGTGCTGGCGGCCGCCAGCAGTATGAAGGGTAGAGTCCAGCGCATCATGCATCCTCCGCCGCGAAGTGATAGTTTTCGCCGTCCCGCTCGACCCGGCCCAGCCCGCCATGCGGCAGGTGAAAGCCCAGAAGCGTGATGTCATCCGTCGCCAGCTGATCCAGCAGCCGCATTCGCGTCTTGATCCCCAGATCGGTGTCCTGATCAGCGCCGCTGGGCCAATCGGGCCGCGCGAAGGCCACATGGCCGTTGCCGATGGCGTCGCCGCCCACCATCAGCGCGTTTGATCCGTTGCGGATCTCGAAGGACATATGGCCGGGCGTGTGGCCGGGCGTGGAATGCGCCATGACCCCCGGCAGGATCTCCTGACCATCGTTGAAAAACCCGATGCGTTCCTCGATGGCGGCCAGCCGCCGCGCCGCGCCCACGGCAAAGGACGCCCGCGCCTCGCCGATGGTGCTGACGGTGTTGGGATCGGTCCAGTAATCCCATTCGGCCTGCCCGATCATCAACTCGGCGTTTGAGAAGATCGGCTCGTCGAAATCGTCGAGAATGCCCCAGAGGTGATCGGGGTGGGCGTGTGTAAAGACGACATGCGTGATGTCCTCGGGCGCCAGGCCCTCGGCCTCGAGGCTGCTTTGCAGCTTGCCCGCGCTGGGCATGAACGCGGGGCCGGAGCCCGCATCGAAGAGAATTGTCTTGTCGCCTTGCCGCAGCAGCGTCAGATTGCAGGGCGGCTCGAGCTGGTCACGCGGGACGTTGTAGCGCGACAGGATCAGGTCCAGCTCGCTCTCGGGCAGACCCTCGAACGCGAATTCGGGTGGCAACACCAGATGCCCGTCGCTCAGCGCGACCACTTCGGCCTCGCCCAGGCGAATCGCCGTGCGCGCCAGCGACAGCGAGGGCACACCACTCAGCGCCAGGGCGCCCAGCCCGGTCAGAACAGTTCTTCTATCCATATCCATGCTATTTCCTCCCACGGAAACAAATTCCATTTAGTGAATATCGCATCAGGGCGGGAATAAGTGCAACACTTGGCTCAGCCGCGCTGCAGCACCGGGGCGGGAGGGCGCCGAAGACGTCTTTGACCTTACTCGTTGCCAAGATGCCTCTCACATGCTTATTTTTCGATGTGTTGCGGCGGGCAGGCATGCCCGGCGAGAAATTCAACCGGACATGTCCGCGTCTTTGCGGGCCTGCGCCGGAAAACAGGGATGATGGTCGAACGTGAAAATCGGTGTTCCGAGGGAGATCCTCGACGGGGAAGCGCGCGTCGCAATGACGCCCGACAGCGCGGTGCAACTGCAGAAACTTGGCTATGACTGCGCGATCGAGAGCGGCGCGGGCCGGCTGGCCGGCTTTGACGATGCCGCTTACAAGGCCGCGGGCGTCGAGGTGGTCAAGACCGCCGCCGCCCTCTGGAAGGCCGCCGATATCGTGGCCAAGGTGCGCCCCCCGACGGGGACCGAGTTGAAACGCCTGCGCAAGGATCAGACGCTGATCACCTTCTTCAACCCCGGCAGCAACGACGAGGGTATGGAGGCGGCGCGCAAATCAGGCGCCAGCGTCATCGCGATGGAAATGGTTCCGCGCATCAGCCGCGCGCAGAAGATGGACGCGCTGTCGTCCATGGCCAATATCGCGGGCTATCGCGCGGTGATCGAGGCGGGCGGCAATTTCGGCCGCTTCTTCACCGGCCAAATCACGGCTGCGGGCAAGGTTCCGCCCGCGAAGGTGCTGGTCATCGGCGCTGGCGTCGCGGGCCTGGCCGCGATCGGCACGTCCACGTCGCTGGGCGCGGTCACGCTGGCCTTCGACGTGCGCCCCGAAGTGGCCGAGCAGGTCGAGAGCATGGGCGCAGAATTCGTCTATCTCGATTTCGAGGAAGCAGCTGACGGCTCCGAGACAGGCGGCTATGCCTCCGTTTCCAGCCCCGAGTTCCGCGAGGCGCAACTTGCCAAATTCCGCGAGCTGGCGCCCGAGGTGGATATCGTCATCACCACGGCCCTCATTCCCAACCGCGAGGCGCCCGAGCTGTGGACCGAGGATATGGTCAAGGCGATGAAGCCCGGCTCGGTCATCGTGGATCTGGCCGCCGAGAAGGGCGGCAACTGCAAGCTGACGGTGATGGACGAAAAGATCGTCACCGACAATGGCGTCACGATCATCGGCTATACCGATTTTCCCAGCCGCATGGCGGCGCAGGCCTCCAGCCTCTATGCCACCAATATCCGCCACATGATGGCCGACCTGACCCCCGAGAAGGACGGCAACCCCGTGCATGACATGGAGGATGACGTCATTCGCGGCGCCACCGTGGTCCACGCGGGCGAGATCACCTATCCGCCCCCGCCGCCCAAGATCAAGGCTATCGCGGCCAAGCCGAAACAGAGCACTCCTCCGGCCCCGACCGCAGAGGAGAAGAAGGCGCAGGAGCTGGCCCTCTTCAAGAAACAGACCAAGACACAGGCCATCCTCCTGGGCGTCGGTGCGGCGATCATTCTAGTGGTCGGGCTCGTGGCCCCCGCAAGCTTCATGAGCCATTTCATCGTCTTCGCACTGGCCTGTTTCGTCGGCTTTTCGGTGATCTGGGGCGTGTCGCATTCGCTGCACACGCCGCTGATGGCGATCACCAACGCGATTTCGTCGATCATCATCCTTGGCGCGCTGATGCAGATCGGATCCGGCTCGTTCCTGGTGATCGTGCTGGCAGCGCTTTCGGTCTTCATGGCGGGGATCAACATTTTCGGCGGGTTCCTCGTCACGCGGCGCATGCTTGCCATGTTCCAGAAATCCTGAAGGGGCACACGCTATGGAATACGGATTCACAACGGCCGCCTATGTGGTGGCGGCAGTCCTCTTCATCCTGTCACTGGGCGGGCTGTCGGGACAGGAAAGCGCCAAGCGCGCGGTCTGGTATGGCATCATCGGCATGGCGCTGGCGGTACTCGCCACGCTGATCGGCCCCGGCACGGGCCTGTGGCTGCTCTCGCTGCTGCTGATCGCGGGCGGCGGCGCCATCGGCGTGGTCGTCGCCAAGCGGGTGCAGATGACGGAGATGCCACAGCTTGTGGCGGCGATGCACAGCCTTGTCGGTCTTGCTGCGGTTTTCGTTGGCATGATCGCGCATTTCGAGATCGGGCGCGTGATGGCCTCTTTTGCGGAGGCGGGTCTTGCGTATCCGCGGATGACCCCTGACGGATCGCTGACGGCATCGCAGATCGCAGATCATGCCGCCGCCGCGAGCGAACTTACCGCGAGTTTCGGCACATTTGCCGCGCTCATCGCCAAGAAGACGGCGGTCGAGCTGAACATCCTGCGCGTCGAGTTGTTCCTTGGTGTCTTCATCGGTGCGGTGACATTCACCGGCTCGGTCGTGGCCTATGGCAAGCTGGCCGGGCGCGTGTCCTCGGCGGCGAAAAAGCTGCCGGGTGGTCATATGCTGAACGCGGGCGCGGCGGCGATATCGCTGATCTGCCTGATCTGGTATTTCAACACCGGCGGGTTCTTCCCGCTGCTGGTGATGACACTACTGGCCGGGTTTATCGGTTATCACCTGATCATGGGGATCGGCGGCGCCGACATGCCCGTGGTCGTGTCGATGCTGAACTCTTATTCGGGCTGGGCGGCGGCGGCAATCGGCTTCAGCCTGGGCAATGATCTGTTGATCGTGGTCGGTGCGCTCGTCGGCTCGTCCGGTGCGATTCTCTCCTACATCATGTGCAAGGCGATGAACCGCTCTTTCATCTCGGTCATCCTTGGCGGCTTTGGGGGCACCACTGGCCCCGCGATGGAGGTCGAGGGCGAGCAGGTGGCTATCGACGAGACGGGCGTCGCGGCGGCGCTGAACGAGGCGTCGAGCATCGTGATCGTGCCGGGCTATGGCATGGCCGTGGCGCAGGCGCAGGGCGCAGTGTCCGATCTGGTCACCAAGCTGCGGGCCAAGGGCAAGAATGTGCGCTTTGCCATTCACCCCGTCGCGGGCCGTCTGCCAGGGCATATGAACGTCCTTCTGGCCGAGGCCAAGGTGCCTTATGACATCGTTCTTGAGATGGACGAGATCAACGACGATCTGAAGGATACCGACGTCGTGATCGTCATCGGCTCGAACGATATCGTGAATCCGGCGGCGCAGGATGACCCCAACTCGCCCATCGCGGGAATGCCCGTGCTGCGCGTCTGGGAGGCGGGTCAGGTCTTCGTGTCCAAGCGGGGGCAGGGCACCGGGTATTCCGGTATCGAGAACCCGCTGTTCTACAAGGACAACACCCGCATGTTCTACGGTGATGCCAAGGCGTCGATAACGTCGCTCCTGCCGCTGATCGACTGACCGCTCGCGCGGCCTTCGGGCCGCGCCGCCCGCGATTACCGATCTGTATAGCGCCCGCCATAAGGCGGTGAGGGGCGCGGCGATATCCGGCAGGGTAACCCCCTGCCGGAGACCGCCAGTGCCATCAGCTGAAATCGCGTTGCCTGCCGCGCGCAAAACCATGCCCAACAACGCGCGCCGGTTTGCGGGCAGGGATCTGGCCCTTACACAGACCCATATCCGGGCCCTCTGGGCCACGCTGGGCGCGTTCCTCATCGTTCGCCTCGTTGCCATGGTGACGCTTCCCTTCACCGACACGACCGAGTCGCGCTATGCCGAAATGACCCGCAAGATGGTCGAGACGGGCAATTGGCTCACGCCGCAGGACGGCTACGGCGTGCCCTTCTGGGGCAAACCGCCCCTCAACACATGGATGGCGGCCGGCGGCATGGAGCTTTTCGGCGTCAATGAATTCGCCGCCCGCCTGCCGATCCTATTGGCCTCACTCGTCATTCTCGTACTGGTCTTTATCTGGGTGCGGGGCATCGCGGGGCGCAATACGGCACTGGTTTCGGTGGCCGTCCTCTTCTCGACCGTGGCGTTTTTCGGCGCATCGGCCTTCGTGATGACGGATATCCCGATGGCCCTCGGCACGACATTGGTGATGGTCGCGTTCTGGAAGGTTGTTTGCGGCGCGGCCACGGATCGCGGCTGGGGCTATGGGGTGTTTCTTGGGCTCGCCATCGGCATGCTGGCCAAGGGGCCGGTGGCCGTGGTCATCTGCCTGATCCCGCTATTCTTGTGGCTGACCCTGCGCCTTGACTGGGGCCTTTTGCGCCGCTTGCCGTGGGTCAAGGGCAGCGCGCTCTTGCTGGCGCTGACGGTGCCCTGGTACGCGGCCGCCGAATGGGCGACGCCGGGCTTTTTGCGCTATTTCCTGATCGGCGAGCATATCGAGCGGTTTCTGGTGCCGGGCTGGCCGGGGGACCTCTATGGCGGGGGCCATGACGAGGCCAAGGGCATGATCTGGATCTTCTGGACCGGCACGATCCGGCCTTGGAGCTATGTCGCGCTTCTGCCGCTTTTGTGGAATGCGCGCGGCGCCGTCCGTGCGGTGCGCGCCGATGGCTCGGGCTGGATGCTCTATCTCTTTCTCTGGGCCATTGCGCCGATGATCCTCTTTACCTTCGCATCCAACATCCTGCCGGCCTACACGATTCCGGGCCTGCCCGCGTCGGTGGTGCTGATGGTGGTTCTCTATTCCTGCCTATGGGGGGCGGAGCCGGGCAAGTGGCGCCGCGCGCTTTTCGTGGGCAGCGCGGGTGTCTCGCTTGTCTTTTTTGCGGGCGCGTCGATCCTTGCCGCCACATCGCCTGACATGCTGCGCCTCAAGACGCACAAGGCGCTGGTGGCCGAAGCGAGTGCACGCGTGCCCGGCGCCCCGCTCTACCGGATCGGGCAGCGCAGCTTTTCCTCGGAATACTACACCGGCGGCGCGGTGCACCTGATCTCGGTAGATGAGCTGGCCGCGCTGGACGCAGATGGCCCCATCGCGCTGTCGGTGCCGGACAGATATGTGGACGAGGTTGCGGCGCTTGACTATCAGCGCATCGGCGGATTTGGACGGGGCAACACCCTCTTCGTGTCAGGCGATGCCAACCGCTGAACCCTTGGGAAAGGTCACGCAGACCCGCAACCCCGGCGCATTGTCCGACAGCGTAATCTGCGCATCGTGCAGCCTGCAGATCGCCTTGATCAGCGGCAGGCCCAGCCCGTGCCCCTCGGTCGTGCGGCTCTTGTCGATGCGGTAGAACCGGCGAAACACCTTCTCGGCCTCGTCCTCGGGGATCCCCGGACCGTCATCCGCCACGCACAGCACCGGGCCATCTGCACCTGCCTCAAGCGTGATGTGAAAGGTCGCGCCCGGCGGGCAGTGGCGGATGGCATTTTCGATCAGGTTCGACATCAGCTGGCCCAGTAGGGCCGCATCACCGCGCACGGGCACCGGCGCGTCGGGGACAGCGGAGATCAACACCTGACCGGCATCCTCGGCCACGGGCTGATAGATCTCGGCCACGTCGCGGGCAATGGCGCCCAGATCCGCAAGGGCGAAATGGCCGTGCTGCGTGCCCGATTCGATCTGCGCGATCCGCAGCAGGGCGCGGAATGTCTCGATCAGATCCTCGGTTTCCTTCAAGGCGGCGGCCAGGTCTTCGTCCTCGGGGCGAGTGTCTTGAATCCTCTCCAGCCGCTGGCGCAGGCGCTGCAGCGGCGTGCGCAGGTCATGGGCGATATCCGTCGCGATCTGCTTCTGGCTTTCCAGCAGGGTCTGCAACTGATCCAGCGCGGCGTTCACGGCGCCCGAGACGCGGGACAGATCGTCCATGTCCCCAGGCGAGGCGGGTATGCGCCGCGCCAGCGCCCCGCGCGAGACGTCGTCCAGCGTGTCGATGATGCGGCCGATCCGCCGCTCGGTCCGCTCGCCCACGAACCTGCCGATGATCAGCCCGGCCGAGATGATCAGGATGTATCCCGCAACCAGCGCGATGCTGAGCGCCTCCATCACCTCGGCGATCACATGATCGCCGGTGCCCTGAACCAGTGTATAGGGCCCGATCCGGTCGATCCGGATCCAGTAGCCCGAAACCTCGTAATCGGGCGCGGCATCAAGCGCCATCTCGTCAACTGGCAGGTAGCCGCCCGTGTGCTCCTTGCCAAGGTCGATCACCGTTCCGGCCAGATGCACCCCCTCCGGGCCGCGCAGCTGATAGATCCGCTCGTTCTCGAAGTTGAACTCGCTCAGCATCTCGATGCGCCCGATCAGACCCCCGGTGCCGCTCGCGTCATGGATCTGGCTCAGCACCGCCGCATCCGCCCTCATGCGGTCCTCGATCCAGTCGTGCACCTCGTATTGCGTCATCCAGTAGGCGCCGAAAAACATCAGCGCCGAGAGGATCGCGTAGAGAAAGGCGAATTGCAGCGACAGTCGGATCGAAGTCCGGCCCAGATCCAGATCTGCGCGCCGACGCTCAGGCATGAAGGCTATACCCCGAGCCACGGACCGTGTGGATCAGACTGGTCTCGAAGGGCTTGTCGATCTTGTTGCGCAGGCGGCTGATATGCGTCTCGACCACATTGGTGCGCGGATCGAAATGGAAATCCCACACCGCCTCCAGCAACATGGTGCGGGTCAGCACCTTGCCGGCGTTGCGCAGCAGATAGACCAGCAGTCGATATTCGCGCGGTTGCAGCGCGATGGGCTGGCCCGCGCGGCTGACGGAATGGCGCACAAGGTCCAGCTCCAGATCGGCAAGGCGCATCACCGTTTCCTCAAGCTGCATCGGCGGGCGGCGCATCAGCGCGGCGATGCGGGCATGCAGCTCGGAAAAGGCGAAGGGCTTGATGAGATAGTCATCCGCGCCCGCCTCCAGCCCTTCGACCCGGTCATTGAGGCCGCCCATGGCGCTGAGGATGATGATCGGCGTGGGCACATCGGCGATGCGGATGGATTTGACCAGCGACAGACCGTCCAGCTTTGGCAGCATCCGGTCGATGACCATCACGTCGAAATCGTTGTCGAGCGCCTGCAGATAGCCCTCCTTGCCATCCGCTACGTGCAGGGGCACATGCCCTTCAGCGGCAAGGCTGGAGCAGATGTAATCAGCTGTCTCGATATCGTCCTCGACCACCAGGATACGCATGATCGCCTCGTCCTCATCGCTGTGTTGCGTCTGTCTATTGCAATCGGTCCGAGTTTACCCTGCGAATATCCGATTGTTGCCAAATCGTATAGTTTCGATCAGCCCCGCGCGTAGCGCCCCGCGATAGGACGGCCCAAACGCCACCGTCCCGGAGCAGGCCGATGATCCATCCCGTATCGCCGATCGCCCTTGTGCATCCTCGAAAAGATGTCGCTAGGTCCCCCGATCTGTCCTTTGTCATCCCCGCCCACAATGAGGCGGGCAACATTGCCGAGACGATTGCCCGCGTCCATGCCGAGGCTGTTCGGCTGGGCCAGAGCCACGAGATCCTGATCGTGGATGACGGCAGCACGGATGCCACCTGCGAGACGGCGATTGCGATGGCCGGGGATGCGCCCGTGCGCGTGCTGCGCCTGTCGCGGAATTTCGGCAAGGAGCAGGCCATCATGGCCGGGCTGGGGCGTGCATCGGGGGCGGCGGTGGTCATCCTCGACGCCGACCTGCAAGAGCCGATCAGCCATCTTGGCCCGATGTTGGCGCAATATCGCGCGGGGTTCGAGATGGTCTATGCCACCCGCGCCCACCGCGAGGACGAACCGCGCGCCAAGCGGACCTTCACCCGCCTGTTCTACGGGCTGCTGGGCCTTGGCAACAAGGTGCACATCCCGCCCGATGCGCGCGATTTTCGCCTGATGGACCGCCGCGTCGTCGATGCGCTTTGCTCCCTGCCCGAGCGTGACCGCTTCATGAAAGGGCTCTACGGCTGGGTCGGCTTCCGCTCGGTCGCCGTGCCGATCGAACTGGCGCCGCGCCGGAGCGGCAGCTCGAAATTCGGCTTTGCCGGACTTTTTCGCCTGGCGTTGACGGGCCTCACCTCCTTCACCGACTGGCCGCTGCGGATGTGGACCGGCATCGGCATGGGCATCGCGGCCCTGTCTATCCTCTATGGCCTCTGGATCACGCTGCGCACGATCCTGTTCGGCGTGGACGTGCAGGGCTGGTCGACACTGGTGGTCGCGGTCTGCCTGCTGGGCGGGGTTCAGCTGATCTCGATCGGGGTTCTGGGCGAATATCTCAGCCGCGTCTTCATCGAGGTCAAGGGCCGCCCGGGCTTCATCATCGCAGAGGAAATCGCCAGCAATACGGTGCCGCGCTGATGCTGGGACAGCTTGCGCGCTTTGCGCTGATCGGGGGGGCGGCGACGTTGATCCATTTGCTGGTCGGCGTGACGCTGATCCATGCGGGCTGGGCGCCGGTCATCGCGAATGCGGCTGCGTTCTGCATCGCGTTCTTCGTCAGCTTTGCGGGCCATTTCGGCTATACCTTCTGTCCCGAAGGCCCCTCGATGGCGCGCTCTCTGACGCGCTTTGCGGTCACGGCGCTCGCCGCCTTCGTCGCGAATGAGGCGATATTGGCAGCGCTTCTGGCGCGTCATGCCCTGCCGCCCAGCGCCGCCCTTGTCACCTCGACGGGCGTTGTCGCCTGCGGCAGTTTCGCGCTCTGCCGGGCCTGGGCCTTTGCCCCGTCCCGGCCCGACGCGATACCGTCCGGCGGTTTGTGGGGGCGGGCCTTCGGCCTCTGGGCGATGCGGCCCACGATACCCGGCCTGCTTCTGGTGATCGTGGCGAATATCTGGATGCTGGCCATGTTCAGCACCTCTTTCTGGCAGCGCGCCTACGACCTTTTCGGTGACCGGCCTGCCCTGCTTGCCCTCTTCGGGATCGGCATCTGGGCCTTCACGATGATCTACGTGCTGGTCTTCACCAATCGCTGGCTGCTCAAACCCTTTCTGATCGCCAACATCCTGATCGCAGCCGGGGCCTCCTACTACCACGAAAATATGGGCATCATCATCGACCGCGAGATGATCCAGAACATCCTCGGGACCACCGCCAACGAATCCCGCAGCCTCTTTACCGCCGCCTACCTGGAATACATGGCCGCCGATGCGCTGCTGCCCTCGTTGTTGATTGCAATGGTGCGGGTGTCGCACCCGCCTTTCGGGGTCGCGGTGCGACGCCATCTTGGGCTACTGTCGGTCTGCGTGCTGATCTTTGGGGGCGCGGCGTACAGCCAGTATCAGGTCTTTTCCTTCGGCGTGAAGCAATCGCCGGGGATGCGCCAGATCCTGCATCCTGAATCAACGGTTCAGAGCCTGCTGCAATATGCCCAGATGAAATGGCGCGCGCGGTCGCTGGAGTTCACGAGGATCGGCCTCGACGCGCAGAAGGGACCGGCCCTGCGCCGTGCCATGCGCCCCGTGCTGGCCGTGCTTGTCATCGGCGAGACGCTGAGCGACCAGAATTGGGGCCTGAGCGGCTATGCCCGGGACACCGCCCCCGAGCTGGCACAGCGCGACATCCTGCCGATTGCGGGCGTGCAGTCCTGCGGCACGTCCACGGCCATCTCGATCCCCTGCATGTTCTCCAGATATCCGCGGCAGGAGTTCACGCCCGAGGCGGCTGGCGCGCAGGAAAACCTTTTGGACGTGCTGAAACGTGCGGGATACGATGTGGAATGGATGGATGGGAATACCGGCGACATGGGCGTCGCCGCGCGCATTCCCTACCAGAATTTCAACCGCGCCGACGACGCCGAGTTTTGCCAGGGCGGTGAGTGCAACGACGGCATCTTGTTGAAAAAGCTTAGGGCGCGCGCGGCGAGCATCACGCGCGACACGGTGATCGTGCTGCACCAGATCGGCAATCACGGCCCCGCCTATTTCGAGCGCTATCCCCAAGGCTTCGCGCGTTTCCTGCCAGATTGCCGCGAGGCCGATCTGGCGGCCTGCGCACCTGAGGAAATCGTCAACGCCTATGACAATGCGGCCGCCTATACCGATCTGCAACTGGCCCGGACCATCGACTGGCTGGCGGATAGCTCCGACCTGGACACGGCGCTGCTCTATGTCTCGGATCATGGTGAATCGCTGGGCGAAAGCGGTCTGTTCCTGCACGCCGCGCCCTACTGGATCGCCCCCGCCACGCAAAAGACGGTGCCGATGGTCGTCTGGATGTCAGAGCGGTTTCAGGCTGACATGCAGCTGGGGTATGACTGCGCGGATGCGCCCGGCCAAGGCGCGATCTCGCATGACAACTTCTTTCATTCCGTCCTTGGGATGTTGAATGTCGAAACCGCCGAGCGGGACCCGACCCTCGATATCTTTGCATCCTGCACGAGTGCCCAGCAGATTGCCACGCGATGACGCGCGGTGGGTGATCGTCCCGGCCTGATCTTGGGTCAGCCGACCATGGTCACATCGAAGAGCTTGCCCACCAGTGCCGTGGCCGCCATCGCGGCGCCGCCCCAGAACATCACGCGCAGGGCGCCCCGGCCCAGGCTGGCCCCGCCCGCCTTGGCGCCCAGGGCGCCCAGAATCGCCAGCAGGAAGATCGTCGCGACCGACACGTAAAGGCCGATCTGGTCCATCGGCACGAAAGGCACCATCGCCAGAGGCGGCGCCGCCCCAAGGGAAAAGCTGAGCGCCGAGGCGAAGGCCGCCAGCAGCGGTTGCGCCGAAGCCACCTCGGTTATGCCCAGCTCTTCGCGCGCGTGGGCGTCCAGCGCGTCATGCGCGGTCAGCTCTTCGGCGACCTGCAGCGCAGTCTGCGTGCTGACGCCCCGCGCGGTGAATGTCGCGGCCAGTTCCCGCAGTTCTTCCTTGGGGTTCGCGGCCAGCTCGCGGCGCTCGATCGCCAGATCGGCCTTCTCGGTATCCGCCTGCGAGCTGACCGAGACATATTCGCCCGCCGCCATCGACATCGCGCCGGCCACAAGGCCGGCGGTTCCGGCCAGAAGGACTTCGGTCACGCTGCCTGCGGCGGCGGCCACGCCGACGATAATGCTGGCCGTCGAGACGATGCCGTCATTCGCCCCCAGAACCGCGGCGCGCAGCCAGCCGATCCGCGAGACGTTGTGGTGTTCGATATGGGCTGCGCTCATGATGCGTCCTCGCTCGGGTTTGGCGGCGTGTCTTCTGCCAGCAGTTCTTCCAGAAGGACACTGAAGAGTTGCGCGCGCCCGTCAACACGCGCCTTGGCATAGATCCGCGCGGATTGCGCCCTGATCGTGCCCGCCGCGGTCCCGCGAAACCCGGCAATCGCTTCGTTGTCAAAGCCCTTGAGGATCAGCAGGGCGACGTCCTTTTCGGACGGCGTCAAATCCCACTCGTCAAAGAAAGTCTCGATGATCTGCGACATCTCGCCCCGCGCCGCGCGCAATCCGCGGTCCATCTGCTCGAGCCGGGTCATCACGCCGCGTAGTTCGATCATCATGAAGACGACGCCAAAGATCAGCGCCACCGTCGCGATGGCCTCGATCTTCAGATGGATGTCGCCGTGAAACCCCCGGCGCAGATCCGCGATGATGTCACTGGCGAAAAAGGCGGCGCAAAGCGATTGCACCAGAATGATGACGGCGAGCGATATCGCCCGCCGTCGGTCTTTTGCTGGTAGGGAGTGCCTGCCTGTCATTCCACCAGTCTATCATCGGGAATGCGCTTGCGCCCGTGAAACATTGCCTTCACCAGCGGCACGCCCGAGCGCCAGGTATCAAAGATGACGCCAGCGATATGGGCCGCGATCGAGGCCAGCAACCAGCCATAGGCAAGCTCGTGCAGCTCTTCGACCCATTCGATCCCGAAAAACCGGACGGTGCCCATCATGTAGCCGGTCACGCCTAGGGCCAACACCGTTGCCCAGATATTGTAGACCATCAAGGCACCCAGCGGGTTATGCGACAGATGCACCGTCCGGTCGCCGCCGCGCATTCCTTGCACGTGGCGCAGCGCGCGCCGCGGGCTGGGCGGAAAGGCCGAGAACCTCGCAAATCGCGTGCCGACAAGGCCCCACATCATCCGGACCGCCACCAGTGCAATGATCGTGTACCCGGCCCAGAGGTGTATCTGGCTGTCATGCTCCACGATGGCCGCGTTGATCAGCACCATAAGCACGACGGTCCAGTGAATCAGGCGAACAAGCGGATCCCAGACCAGGATGTCGCGGGCGCCCCTTTGCCCGCGACTTTTGGTTTTGCCTGTTTGCACGGCCTGCATCAGTTGTCGTCGATCTTGGTGACTTCGCCGGATGCAGCATCGACGTAGATCTCGCTCATCTTGCTGCCCATGACGGCATAGGCTTCGATCTTGCCGTCCTCCATCTCTACCTTGCGGACGTCATAGCCCATCTCGGTGAGGCTGGCTTTCACCTCGTCCATCGTGGTGCCCAAAGTGGCGCCTTGGGTGACCTCTTCGGCCAGAACGGGGGCGGCGATGATCATGGTGAGAGCGATCAGAAATTTACGCATTGGATAGTCCTTTCGGGGTTAATGTGCCATCATGGCGGTGCTGGTTATGTGCGCGCCGACTTGGGCCGCGTGTAGTGGCCGGGGGCTTATGCCCGGCGGGATAAGCGCGGGCGTATGCAGCCTTTCGGGGCCTTTTTGGAACGGCATTATCCGTCCTCCAGATGCAGGATCAGCCCTAGCGCCAGCATCGCACCGGCGGCGGGCGGCGCCCATGCAGCGATCAGGATGGGCAACTGCCCATTCTCGCCCAGAACCAGCGCAAAGTTCCGGATGAAATAGAGCGCAAAGCCGGATAGCACCGCGAAGAGCACCATCAGGCCGGTATGGCCCGACCGGGCATGGCGCATCGTGAACGCGGCCCCGATCAGCACCATCGTGGCAAGGAAAAGGGGGCGCGCCAGTTCGGTCTGCAGCCAGACGAGGGCGCGGCGCGTCGAAAATCCCGCGCGGCTGAGCTGTGCGATATAGGCCGGCATGTTCCAGAACGAGACCGAGGCCGGCGTGCCCAGCGAGGCGGCAATACGCTCTTTGGTCAAGGTGGTCGGAATGCGCATCACGTCATATCGGCGATAGGCGGCTTCGGGGTTGACCGTGTCGGCCAAGGGCCAGTCCTTGGCGCCGCTCAGCTCCCAATACCCTGCGCCCAGCCGGGCCGTGCGCGCGCCGATCCGCTCGACCGGCTTGCCGTTTCTGTCGAACATCAGGAACGTGACGGTCTCGAATTCGGTCCCGTCGGAATTGGCCGAGTCCGCGTGGATCACCGCCTGCCCCTCTTCGGTGCCCTGCCGCAACCAGAGGCCATCCGCGCTGAGCGAAAAGCTGTTTTGCTCGCCGCTGCGATACCGCGCGCTCAGCTTGTCATACCGGCCGGATGCGCCGGTCACGAGCGGGTTGATCACCGTCACGACCAGCGCGCCGATCAGCAGCGATATCGCGATCGGTGCGATCAGCACCCGCAGCGCGGACCAGCCCAGCGCGCGCGTGACTACCAGCTCGGAGGACCGCGCCAGCCGGAGGAACAGCGCAAGCGACGACAGGATCATGATCAGCGGCATGAACTCATAAAGCGTCTCCGGCGTGCTCAGCAGGACAAGCTCGAGCATGCCGCCAAACCCCAAGCCCGTGCCGGTATAGCGCCCGACCTGGTTCATCAGGTCGATCAGCGCCAGAATCGCGGCAATGGTGACCAACACCCCCAGAAAGGTCGTTAGAAACCTGCGGGCAAAGTAGCGATGCAACCTCATTTCGGCCGCGCCCGCTGTTCGCAATGGCCGCGCATCGACCGCGCGCTGGATGTTGGAAACATGCCCACCTCATAGAGTTTTGAGATGATGCTTGAGGCCCCGCGACTGACTCGAACGTGGCGGCACCTATACCATTTGGCAATATCGCGGGCCGTATGCGCGCAGAAGCAATTCTGGGCCTGATTTTATGGGCTCAGCGAGGAAGGTTATCGCCTAGCCGCCAGGCAGGCAGTAGGATGCGATGCGCTTGCGCAGGAAATCCTGCATCCGGACACCCCCCTGCGCGAGCGGGTGATCGCGCGAGGTGATCATCGCCGTTTCGTGCCGGACCAGTGGCGCGAAGGGGCGCCAGACAACACCGTCATTCAACGGCGCGCGCGCGTTGATCGGGTCGACTATGGCCAGCCCGCCCCCCGCCGCAACCATGCCGCGCGCAATAGCGTAGTAGTAGCTGAAGGCGCGGTAGCGCAGGGGCATGCCCGCCTCGACCATCAGGCGTTTCAGCTGACGGTCCGTAACGTGATCGCCATTGACCCCGACCATGCCGCGCCCTGCCAGATGCGCGGGACTGATGACCTTCTGTGCGGTCAACTCGTCGCCCTCTTGCATGATGCACACACATTCCATGCCGAATACCTCAGCCTGAAGCCCGGCGACCGGCACCGGCGTGTCGATCAGCCCGATATCGACCTGGCCACTGGCCGTCCAGTCGGCGATCTGGCGCGAGGAGTGTACACGCAGCGCGACATGGGTGCCGGGATGCTTGGCCTGAAAATCCGCGATGATCTGGGGCAGGAAATTCATCGCCAGCGCGCCATTGGTTGCAATGCTCAGCCCGCCTGCCCAGCCCTGGCGGATGTCATCGGCGCGCTGCTCGACGCGGGCCAAAGCCATCAGGCCCTGGCTGATTTCGTCGCGCAACTGCATGGCCTCTCCGGTCGGGGCAAAGAACCCGCGGTTGCGGTGAAAGAGGCGAAAGCCCAACTCCTCCTCCAGATTGCCGAGCGCGATGCTGACGGCGGGCTGGGTCAGGTTAAGACGTTGCGCAGCGTTGCTGACGGACCCGGCTTCGAACATGGCGTTGAAGACTTCGAGATGGCGAATTTTAAGGGCCATGAGCGGTACGGTGCCTCGCCTAATATAAGTAAATCGAAATTAAATATTTCGCATATTAAATTGCTAAATTCAACGGCTGTTCCTAACGTTGGTCGGATCGACGGGCCCAAGGAACGACACAGCATGAATGCTACTGAGAATCTGTGGATGCCGAATTGGTCCGCCAGCTCCTACTGGCTGGACGGGCTGAACGCGCCCGAGGTGTCGGCGGGCGATCTGCCGCGCGAGGTGGATGTCGTCATCGTCGGGTCGGGCTACACCGGCCTCAATGCCGCGATCGAGACGGCGCGCGGCGGACGCAGCACGCTGGTGCTGGAGGCCGAGACGCCGGGTTGGGGCTGTAGCAGTCGCAATGGGGGGCAGATCAGCACCTCGATCAAGCCGACGCTGGAAAAACTGGCAGCGCGCCACGGGATGGAGCGCGCGCGGGCGATCCGCGCCGAGGGACGCTCGGCGCTCGAGTGGATGGGCGAGCGCATCGAGGCCGAGAACATCGATTGCGATTTCCGCCGGGCCGGGCGGTTTCACGCGGCACACACGCCGGCTGCCTATGAGGAGCTTGCCCGCGATGCCGAGGTGCTGCGCCGCACGGAACGCATCGAGGTCGAAATGATCCCCCGCGCCGAGCAGCGCCGCGAGTTGGGCACCGACGCCTATCATGGCGCCGCGCTTTTCCCGGCCCATGCGGCGGTGAACCCGGCGCGTTACGTCCATGGCCTGATCCGTAGCGCGACTGGCGCGGGCGCGCAAATCATGGGGCAGACGCCGGTAACGGGCATCACCTCGGGCCCCACGGGGCATGAGGTGCGCACCCCCTGCGGCGTAGTGCGCGCGCGCGACGTGATCGTGGCGACCAACGGCTATACCACGGGCGTGACGCCTTGGCAGCAGCGCCGCGTCATTCCCATCGGCAGCTACATCATCGCGACCGAGCCGCTGGATAAGGACCTGATGGATCGGCTCTTCCCGACCGACCGGATCGCCAGCGACACCTGCAAGGTGGTCTATTATTACCGCGCCTCGCCGGATCGCACGCGTATCCTTTTCGGAGGCCGGGTCTCGGCTGGCGAGACGGATACGACGGTCAGCGGCCCGCGCCTGCACAAGGATATGTGCCGAATCTTCCCCGAGTTGAGCGGCACCCGCATCAGCCATAGCTGGATGGGCACCGTTGCCTATACCTTTGACGAGCTGGCCCATACCGGCACCCATGACGGCGTGCACTACGCGATGGGCTATTGCGGCTCGGGCGTGTCGATGGCCAGCTATCTGGGCATGCGCCTGGGGCAAAAGGTGCTGGGCCTGGCCGACGGGCGCACGGCCTTTGACGATCTGCCCTTTCCGACGCGGCCCTTCTATACCGGGCGGCCCTGGTTCCTGCCTGCTGCCGTGGCCTGGTATCGCTGGAACGACGCGCGACAAAGGGACCGCGCCATGGCAGGATAAAACGAACCCCAAAGGCCACCGGAATACCGGGGCCATTCAACCAACAGAGGAGAGAAAGATGAAACTCAAGATCGCATTGACCGTGGCGGCGGGCCTGATGGCCACGACCGCATTGGCGCAAGGCAAGGAGCTGACCGTGGCCAGCTGGGGCGGCTCCTACCAGGAGGCGCAGAGCAAGGCCCTCTTTGAGCCCTATGAGGCGGCGACCGGCAACACCGTCAAACAAGAGACCTATGGCGGCATGTCCGACGTGCGCCTGCAGGTCTCCTCGGGGCAGGTGACGCTGGATGTCGTCGCCAGCGGATCGGGATCGGCGGCGCGCGCCGGGGCCGAGGGCCTGCTGGAGCCGCTGGATTATGACGTGATCGACGTCAGCAGTTTCCCCGAGGAATTCTATAGCGAGTACTGCGTGGGCGGTGACGTCTTCTCGGTCGTGCCCGCGTTCTCGACAGCGAAGTTCGGCGAGGACGGCCCGCGCGGCTGGGCCGATTTCTGGGATACCGAGAAATTCCCCGGCTCCCGTGCCTATCGCGGCACCGTTTCGGGCGCTTTGGAGCCTGCGATGCTGGCGCTGGGCGTGGCCCCCGAGGATGTCTATGCCGAGCTGAGCAGCGAGGAGGGCATCGAGCGCGCGCTGGACAAGATCCGCGAGCTGAAGCCGAATATCGCCGTTTTCTGGACCTCGGGCGCGCAGCATGCGCAGCTGATGAAGGATGGCGAGGTGGATATGTCGACCGGCTGGAACGGGCGGTTCGACAATGCCAAGGCGGATGGCGCCGAGGTGTCCTATTTCTATGATCAGGGTCTGCTTGATTACGACTGCTTCGCCATTCCCAAGGGCGCGCCCAACAAGGACCTGGCGATGGAGTTCATCGCCGAGATCTCGAAGGCCGAGTATCAGGACGATCTGCCCAAATACATCACCTACGGCCCGACCAACTCGGACGCCTATGATACCGGCGAGATCAGCGCCGAAGTTGCGGCGACCCTGCCGTCGGCGCCCGAGAACATGGACAAGCAGCTGGCCATTTCGCTGGAATGGTATGCCGAATGGGAGCAGATCGCGGCTGAGATGTATCAAGAGATGCTGACCGAGTAAGCGACGGTCCGGCGCGCGGGCGGTGCATGCTGCCCGCGCACCCAACGATAAAAAGAGGGAGCAAGATATTGACCAGCCAAGCTGAAGCCCTGCCCATCACCGTGCGCGGCGTGACCAAGACCTATGGCCGCGTGCATGCGCTGGACGATGTGTCGTTGGACGTGAAAAGTGGCGAGTTCTTGACCCTGCTTGGCCCTTCAGGCTCGGGCAAGACGACGCTGCTGATGGTGCTGGCGGGCTTTACCCGGCCCGACAAGGGCAGTCTGCGGTTCGGCGAGGATGAGATGATCCGCACCGCGCCGCATCTGCGCGGCGTGGGCATGGTGTTTCAGAACTACGCGCTTTTCCCGCATATGACCGTGGCCGGGAATGTCGGCTATCCGCTGCGCCTGCGCGGTGTTTCCAAATCCGAGCAGGCCGAGCGGATCGAACGCGCGCTGGAGCTGGTCCAGTTGGGCGGTTATGGCAACCGCGGGATCGAGCAGCTGTCGGGCGGGCAGAAACAGCGCGTGGCGCTGGCGCGCTCCATCGTGTTCGAGCCGCGGATTCTGCTGATGGACGAGCCGCTGTCGGCGCTGGATAAAAAACTGCGCGACCGCATGCAGATCGAGCTGCGCCACCTGCATGAACAGTTGGGTATGACCACCGTCTATGTGACCCATGACCAGCGCGAGGCGCTGACCATGTCCGACCGGATCGCCGTGGTGAACCACGGCAAGATCATGCAACTGGCCGAGCCTCAAAAACTCTATGACCGACCCGAAAACAAGTTCGTTGCGGATTTCATCGGCGATTCCAGCTTCCTGCCCGTCACGCGGGATGGGGCGGGGGTCAAGTTTGGGGACATGGCCTTGCAGATGGATGGCGCCGTGCCTGATGCTCAATCGCTCCTCCTGATGGTGCGCCCCGAGCGGGCACGCCTGCTGGTGGGCGAGGTGCCTGAAGACACGAATGTCTTTGACGCCACCGTGACCGAGCTGGTCTATCAGGGCGAGAGTTACCTGCTGTATGCGCGGCTGAAGGACAGCAGCGAGATCGCCGTGCGCGGCGCGATCCGCGAGGGCACCTTCGCAGGATTGCCGCGCGCCGGAGACACCGTGAAATTGGGTCTTCACAAGGCCGATACGGTCGTCATCGCGGATGGGGGCAGCTAGATGGCCGTCACCGATATCCCCAGCGACATGCATGCAGCCGGGCTGCGCCGCGACGAGCGGATGGAGCGGTGGAAGCTCTTCGGCCTCGGCTCGCCCGCCTTGCTGCTGGTGCTGGTGATACTCGTCATCCCGGTGGGCTGGCTCTTCTATGTGTCCTTCGTCGGCGCCGACGGGAACTTCTCGCTGGAGAATTACGAGCGGATGGTGTCGCGCAAATCCTACATGCGCATCTTTATCACCACCTTTCAGGTCAGCATTTTTACCACCGCGCTCTGTATCCTGATCGGCTATCCGCTGGCCTATTTCATGTCGCAGCTTCCGGCCAAATGGGCGGGGCTGTGCCTTGTCACCGTGCTTCTGCCCTTCTGGACCTCGCTTCTGGTGCGCACCTATGCGTGGCTGGTGCTGCTGCAAAAGCAGGGTCTGGTGAACCAGTGGGCGATCAGTCTGGGCCTCTGGGACGAGCCGCTGAAATTCGTGCATAACATGACCGGCACGCTGATCGGCATGGTGCATATCATGCTGCCGTTCCTGATCCTACCGGTCTATGGTGCGATGCGGGCTATAGATGCCGACTACCTCAAGGCAGCGTCCAACCTTGGCGCCAGTCCCAAGCGCGCCTTCTGGACGGTGTTCTTTCCGCTTTCGACACCCGGCCTTTTCGCCGGATCCCTCATGGTCTTCGTGCTTTGCCTTGGCTTCTTCGTGACGCCTGCCGTGCTGGGGGGTGGGCGCGTCATCATGGTGTCGATGAAGATCGTCTCGAACATTGAGCTTTTCGTGAACTGGGGGGCGGCCAGCGCCCTCGGCGTGGTCCTTCTGGTGATGACGGGGATCATCCTCTGGATCGCATCGCGTTTCCTGAGGCTCGAGCAGATGGCGGGGGGAGGTCACTGATGCTGACCTGGCTCAAATCCCCCGCGTCAGAGACGCAAGTGACTCATGGCCAGCGCCTCTGGCTCTATGTCTTTGCCGTGATCGCGATGACGCTTCTGGTGTTGCCGACGCTGATCGTGATCCCGATGTCCTTCTCGGATTCGCAATACCTGGAATTCCCGCCCGAGACATGGTCGCTGCGCTGGTATCGGCACTATTTCGGATCCGAGGAATGGATGCTGGCGACGCGCACCTCACTGAAAACCGCCGTTTTGACGATGCTGGTGGCGACGCCCATCGGCGTGCTGGCGGCCTATGCGCTGCACGCATCCAAGCTGCCTTATATCCGCGCGGCTTTTGTCCTTTTCATCACGCCGATGATGGTCCCCGTGGTGCTGATCGCCATCGGCGCCTTCTATGCCTATGTCAAATTGCAGATCCTTTACACGATCACCGGCCTCGTACTGGCGCATAGCCTTTTGGCGACCCCACTGGTCGTCATCGTGACCGGATCGGCGCTCAAGGGGTTTGACATGAACCTTGAGAATGCCGCGCGGGCCCTTGGCGCGCCGCGCTGGAAGGCGTTTCTGACGATCACGCTGCCGCAGATCCGATTCGCGGTGGTCACGTCGATGCTGCTGTCGTTCCTTGCGTCCTTCGACGAGGTGGTGATCGCCATGTTCATCTCGGGCGGGGACAACCCGACGCTGACGCGCAACATGTTCAACGCGCTGCGCGATCAAATCGACCCGACGATCGCCGCAATCTCGACGATCATGATCCTCGTGACGACGGTGATGATGGTCCTTGCCTCGCTATTCGGGCGTGATAAGTCCTGACGACTATGACACGTCATGACTATATCATCGTTGGCGCAGGATCGGCAGGCGCGGTGCTGGCCGCGCGGCTGGCGGGCATCGGCAAATCGGTGCTGCTGCTGGAGGCGGGCGGCACAGGGCGGCATCCGTGGGTCAACATCCCTCTAAGCTATGGCAAGGTCTTCTACGACGCGCGCTTCAACTGGAAATACACGACCGAGGCCGAGCCTGAACTGAACGGGCGGCCCATCTACTGGCCGCGCGGCAAGGTGCTGGGCGGCTCCTCGGCGATCAACGCGATGGTCTGGGTGCGCGGGCACCCGAATGACTATGCCGAGTGGGGTGCCGCCGCGCCGGGCTGGGGCTGGGAGGATGTGGCGCCCGTGTTCCGGCGGCTCGAGAAATTCTCGGGCGGCGCCTGCGAGCATCGCGGCGGCGACGGACCGCTGAGCGTGACCGGCATGGACGGCTGGATGCACCCGCTGACGCGTGCCTATGTGAAGGCCGCGGAAGAGGCGGGGATTCCGACCAACACCGACTATAATGGCGCCGCCCTTGAGGGCGCGTGTTTCTACCAGATTTCAACCGCCGGCGGCCGCCGCGCCTCGACCGCGCAAGCTTACCTCCTGGCGGCACGCAAGCTGAAGAACCTGCGCATCGAGACGGGCGCGATGGCGACGCGCGTGCTGATGGAGGGCAAGCGCGCGACCGGCATCGAATATGTCCAGCGCGGCAAGACGAAGACCGCTTATGGCACCGAGGTCATTCTCAGCGGCGGGGCCATCAACACGCCGCAACTCATGATGCTGTCCGGGATTGGCCCCGCCGCGCATCTGCGCGAGCATGGCATCGAGGTGGTGCAGGACAGTCCACATGTCGGGCAGAACCTGATGGATCACCTTGGCAGCGATCATCTCTTCCGCACGAATAGCGCCAGCCTCAATCAGGTGCTGCGGCCCTGGTGGGGCAAGGCGCTGGCGGGGATGCAATACGTGCTGCGCCAATCCGGCCCGCTGGCGATGAGCCTCAATCAGGGCGGCGGCTTTGTCCGGCTGGGGGAGGGTGACGGGCCGCCCGACACGCAGCTTTATTTCTCGCCGCTCAGTTATTCCAGCGCGCCCACCGGCAAGCGCCCGCTGATGAGTCCCGATCCCTTTCCGGCGGTGCGCATCGGCTTCAACCCGGCCAAGCCGACCAGCCGGGGGAGCATTACCCTGCGTTCGCCAGACCCGATGGCGCCGCCCGTCATGCGTGGCGGATACCTGGCGACCGAGCATGACCGCGATCTGATGATCCGCGGCACGCGCGAGGTGCGGCGCATCGCGTCGATGCCGTCTCTGGCCCGCGTGATAGAGACGGAACTCGATCCCGGCCCGGAGTGCCAAACCGATGACGAGATCCTCGATTTTGCGCGCCGCGACTCCTGGACCGTGTTCCATCAATGCGGCACCTGCCGAATGGGGCAGGACGCCGCGACGTCGGTCGTCGATCCCAAGCTGCGGGTGCATGGCATTTCCGGCCTGCGGGTCGCCGATGCGTCGATCTTTCCCACCATCCCCACAGGCAATACCAACGCCCCCGCCGTTATGGTGGGCGAGCGTGCGTTTGACCTCATTACCCAAGGATAGAGACTGATGAAAATCACAAGGATCGAGACGTTCACCACCGAATTCGTCGGTTTCGTGCGGCTGATGGTGGAGGATGGCAGTACCGGCTGGGGGCAGGTGTCGACCTATCACTCGGATATCACCTGCAAGGTGCTGCACCGGCAGGTCGCACCGCATATCATGGGCCGCGATATCGCGGATCTGGATGACCTGATGGACCTCGTGGTCGAGCGCGAGCATAAATTTCCAGGCTCCTACCTGCGCCGCGCGATGGCGGGCGTCGATACCGCGATCTGGGATCTGCGCGGGCGGCGCGAGGGCAAATCGGTGGCCGAGCTTTTGGGCGGCACGCCAGGCAAGCTGCGTGCCTATGCCAGCTCGATGAAGCGCGACATCACGCCAAAGGAAGAGGCCGAGCGGATGAAGCGGCTGCGGGATGCGCATGGCTTTGACGCCTTCAAGGTGCGCGCCGGGGCCGAGGTGGGGCGCGGCCGCGATGAATGGCCGGGCCGCACCGAGGAGATCATCCCGACGATGCGCCGCGAGCTTGGGGATGATGCCGCCCTCCTGATCGACGCGAACAGCTGCTATTCCCCCAAGCAGGCCATAGAAGTGGGCCGGATGCTGGAGGATCATGGATTCACCCATTTTGAGGAGCCCTGCCCCTATTGGGAACTGGAGCAGACCAAAGAGGTGACCGATACGCTCGATATCGACGTGACCGGCGGCGAACAGGATTGCGATCTGCCGACATGGAAGCGGATGATCGACATGCGCGCGGTCGATATCGTGCAGCCGGACATTCTCTATCTCGGCGGCATCGCCCGCACCCTGCGCGTGGTGAAGATGGCCGAGGCCGCTGGCCTTCCGGTCACGCCCCATTGCGCCAACCTGTCGCTGGTCACGCTCTTTACCATGCACCTTCTGCGCGCCATCCCGAATGCCGGGAAATACCTCGAGTTCAGCATCGAGGGCGCCGATTATTACCCGTGGCAGGAGGGGCTTTTCACCTCGAATCCCTACACCATCGAAGATGGCCACGCCACGGTGACGGACGCGCCCGGCTGGGGGATCGAGATCAGCCCCGACTGGCTGGCGCGCGCGCATTACAGTGTCTCGGCCGCATAACAGAGATGACATCAGGGAGAAGCGAAAATGATCAGCCTCGACAGTTTCAAGGATCTTGCCGGGGTCGAGCTGGGCCCCTTCAAGCCCAAGCCGACCACCCTCACCGAAGGTCAGGAGGAATCGGCGCAGAACCTCTGGTCCTCGCCTGACGGGCTGACGAATATCGGCGTCTGGGAATGCACCGAAGGGCGTTTTACCGCAGACCGTACGTCGGCGGGCGAATATTGCCACATCATTGCGGGCCGCGCGACGGTGCGCAACGAGGATGGCAGGAATCCCCGCGAGATCGGGCCGGGGGATCTGCTGGTGCTGCCGCAGGGCTGGAAGGGCGAGTGGGAGATCCACGAGCATATGCGCAAGCTCTACATCATCAGCCCGTCCGGCTAGTCGGCCTTCACAAAGCGGACGCGTTGCCGTGCTATTGCGGTGGCAGGACGATTCGGAAAGGCTGTGGGCATGATTTCAAACGAGGCGCTGGTGGCCGCCATCCCCTTGCCAGCGCTGCTGATCGCGCGCGACATGCGGGTGCGCGCGGCCAATGCGGGGGCGGTGCAGGTTCTGGGCACCTCTGGTGTGGGCGGGCATGTAGCGCGGGTGCTGCGCTATCCCGCCGTGCTGAACGCGATCGAGGAATGCCGCAACACCGATACCCGCACCGAGGCGCAGTTCCTGGCCGATGACGCGGGGCAGGACGCGCTTTACGATGTCAGCTGCGCGCCGGTCGACGGGGCGGTGCTGCTGTGCCTGTCGGATGTTAGCCCGGCGATGCAGGCTGACCGGATGCGCAGCGATTTCGTCGCCAATGTCAGTCACGAACTGCGCACACCGCTGACTGCCCTGACGGGCTTTATCGAGACGCTGCGCGGCCCGGCCAAGGGCGATGCGGCGGCGACCGATCGCTTCCTTGGCATCATGCAGGACGAGGCGGGCCGGATGGAGCGCCTTGTGCAGGATCTGCTGTCGCTGAGCCGGGTCGAGGCGCAGCAGCGCCAGCGCCCCACCGCGCGGGTCGATCTGCGCGCCGTGGTACAGGCGGCGTTGGAGGGCCTGCGCGGGGTGGCCGAGAAATCGGGGATCACGCTGAACCAGGCCCTGCCTGATGCGCCAGTAATCGTGCTGGGCGATGCCGATCAGCTGCGGCAGGTCTGCCTCAACCTGGTCGAAAACGCGATCAAATATGGCGGGCAGGGCGGCCGTATCGATATCTCGCTGAGCGCCGAGGAGCAGAACGGCGCGCTGCGCGGGCCCGCCGCCATCCTGACGGTGCGCGATCACGGGCAGGGGATCGACCCCGTGCATATCCCGCGCCTGACCGAGCGGTTCTACCGCATCGACAGCCACCGCTCGCGCCAGATGGGCGGCACGGGGCTGGGCCTTGCCATCGTAAAGCATGTGGCGCAGCGCCATCGTGGGCGCCTCAGCATCGATAGTCAGCCGGGCGAGGGCTGCACGTTTCAGGTGGCCCTTCCGCTGGCCCCGCCCGAATAGGTCGCCCCCAAATGCCGCACTGCGGAATTGCGCGTTGTCCCGCCCGGCCCATCTGGTAGGATGGCGCCGGTTCCGCAGCCCCCGCTGAGCCACCCCGAGGGAGACCCAACGTGAGCGAGCACATATCATCCGCCTATGATCGCGAGCTGGAGTCCATCGAGGTGCTGATCACCCGAATGGGCGGACTGGTCGAAGAGGCGATCCTCAACGCCGCCTCCGCCCTCGAGGCGCAGGATGAGGAGGCCGCCGAAGAGGTGCGCCGCGCTGACCGCGCCATCGACGCGCTGGAGGATCAGCTGAACGACGAGGCCGCCCGCATCATCGCCCTGCGCGCGCCCACCGCGCGCGATCTGCGCAACATCCTGTCGGTGATCAAGATTTCCGGCAATCTCGAGCGGATTGGCGACTACGCCAAGAACATGGCCAAGCGGACCACCGTGCTGGCCGGGTTGCCGCAGGTCGAGGGCGGCACATCCGCGCTGCGCCGCATGGCGCGCGAGGTGGGGCGGCTGCTCAAGGACGCGCTGGACGCCTATGTGCGCAGCGACGTCGACCTGGCGCGCGACGTGCTGCGGCGCGATCAGGAGATTGACCAGATGTACAATGCCATCTTCCGCGAATTCCTGACCTTCATGCTGGAGGATGCGCGCAACATCACACCTTGCATGCATCTGCACTTCATCGCCAAGAATACCGAGCGGATGGGCGACCATGCCACCGCCATTGCCGAGCAGGTGATCTACATTGTCACCGGCACCCACCCCGACGAGGACCGCCCGAAAGGCGACCGGACCTCTGTCGACAGTAGCGTGGCCCCGGCATGAGCGCGGCACGTCCCACCGTCCTCGTGGTCGAGGATGAGGCGGCGCAGCGCGAGGTGCTGGCCTATAACCTCGAAGCGGCCGGTCTGGAGGTCGTGCGCGCCTCGGATGGCGAGGAGGCGCTACTGCTGGTGGCCGAGACTGCGCCGGACCTGATTCTGCTGGACTGGATGCTGCCGCATGTCTCGGGAATCGAGGTGTGCCGCCAGATCAAGGCGCGCAGCGCGACGCGGACGGTGCCGATCATCATGCTTTCGGCGCGCAGCGAAGAGGTGGACATGCTGCGCGGGCTTGATACCGGCGCAGACGATTACATGACCAAGCCCTATTCGCTGGCCGAACTGATGGCGCGTGTGCAGGCACAGCTGCGCCGCTCGCGCCCTGCCGCCGCGGGCGCGCGGCTGGAGTTTTCGGACATTGTGTTGGATGGCGAGACGCACCGCGTGACCCGCGCGGGCAATGAGGTCAAGCTGGGCCCGACCGAGTTTCGCCTGCTGGCCACCTTCATGGAAAAGCCGGGCCGCGTGCTGAGCCGTGAGCAGCTGTTGGACCGGGTCTGGGGCCGCGACATCCATGTCGACAGCCGCACGGTGGACGTGCATGTGGGTCGGCTCCGCAAGGCGCTGGGACCGGGCGGAGAGGGCGGCGCGCTGGTGCCTGACGTGATCCGCACGGTGCGGGGCGCAGGCTACGCGCTTGGATAGCCTATAGCGGCTGCCCCATATCGGCCATCATCTGTCGCAGCCCCGCCTCGATCTCGCGCTTGCCCGCGCTGGCGGCGGTCTCAAGCACTTTCGAGATGCTGGGCGAGGCCTCGGCGCCAGTCACGCGCTGGATTGGCTGATCGAGCCAATCAAAGACGCGGCGCTGCAGCGCATCGGCCAGCCATCCGCCATAGGAGGTGCCTTGCGCGCCCTGCTCGACAATCAGCACGTTGTTGGTCTTGCGGATCGACGCCTCAACGGTGTCCCAATCGAGAGAGGCGCGATCAAGGCTGCGCAGGTCGATGATTTCGGCGTCGATGCCCAGTTCCTCCACCACTTGCCGCGTTTTTTCCACCATAGCGAGGTAGGTCAGCACGGTCAGCTTGGCGCCGGTCCGCACGATACGCGCGCGGCCAAGCGGGATGATATAGTCGAAATCATCGACCGGCGCGGTGCCTTTGCTGCCGTAAAGTTCCACATGCTCCAGCACCAGAACCGGATCGCGGCAGAGAAGGGCCGCGTTCATCAGGCCCACGTAATCGAAGGGCGTCGCGGGCGCGACGATGCGCCAGCCGGGGGCGGTGGCAAAGATGCCTGCTGGATCCATTGAATGTTGCGAGCCATAGCCGGTGCCGATGGCCACTTTCGTCCGCAGGACCAGCGGCATGTCGGCGTCGCCGCCGAACATATGGCGGAACTTGCCGATCTGGTTGAACACCTGATCGGCGGCGACCCACATGAAATCGGGATACATGAATTCGATGACCGGCCGCACGCGGCCGTCCGCCGCCATGCCCGCCGCGATGCCGGTAAAGGCATTCTCGCTGATCGGGGTGCCGAGGATGCGGGCGGGGAAGGCATCGGCCAACCCGCGCGTCGCGCCGTTGGTGCCGCCCTTGAGGCGGTGGACATCCTCGCCCAGCACAACGATCCGCTCGTCCTGCTCCATCCGGCGCTGCATCACGTCGGCGACGGTATCGACGAACTTCGCCTCGTGGAGCTTGCCGTCGAAACCGGCCTCCTCGGCGGTGCGCACGCCCTTGAATTCCGACAGATCGCCGCGCAGGCCGGCGTCGCGGAAGTTTTCCTCTGGCCAGAGGCTTGGGACGATGCGGGGGCGGCCCTCGTGCATCTCGGTCAGCTCGCCCGCGACGTCCTCCATCAGTGCCACGGAGCGGCCCCGCAGCGCCGCGATGTCATCCTCGCCCAGCACCTGACGCTCCATCAGATTGCGCGCCATCGCGTCCAGCGGATCGCGCGCGCGCCAGTCCGCCTCTTCTTCCTTGCTGCGATAGCCGAAGGCGCTGCCGGGCAGGGGGCCGTTCTGGTGGAAGAAGCGGTAGAGATCGGCCTCGATGATGGTCGGGCCGTTCCCGCCGCGCATGATATCGTTCGCCGCGAGCGACGCGTGATAGACGGCCACCGGGTCCATCCCGTCGACCTTGAAGGCGGGTATGCCGAAGGCAAGGCCACGTGACGAGAGGCGCGGCTCGGCGGTGGATTCCTCGACCGTAGTGGAGACGGCATAGCGGTTATTCTCGATGAAGAAGCAGATCGGCAGCTTCCACGCTGCCGCGATGTTCATCGTCTCCAGGACCGATCCGATATTCGTCGCGCCATCGCCGAAATAGCTGTAGACGACGCGGTCGGTGCCGGCATTGCGATGCGCCCAGGCCGCGCCCGCCGCCATCGGGACGCCGCCGCCGACGATGGCGTTGGTACCAAGGTTCCCGGCCTCCTCCCAGCGCAGATGCATCGAGCCGCCGCGCCCCCGGCAAAAGCCTTGAGCGAGGCCCATGATCTCGGCCATGGTGCGTTTCGACAGCTCGCGGATGTCGCTTGGAAACTCCTCGGTCGCGGAAATGCTGGCCGCCACATGGCGCAGCGATTTTGCCAAGAACTGGTGATGCGCCCGGTGCGAGCCGTTGACCTGATCGCCATCCCCCAGCGTCATGGCCGAGCCGACCGCGCCGCCCTCCTGCCCGATGGCCGAATGCGCGGGGCCGTGGACCAGCTGCTTGCCAGCGAGGTCCAGCACCTTCTCCTCGAAGGCGCGGATGAGGTGCAGCTGCGCGAGGATCGTGCAGCCCGTCTCGGGGTCGATGGCGTTTCGGTCATCGTCCGTTACGGTGATCTCGCGCCAAGGCGCGAGGGGGGTAAGGTCGCGGTATTCGGGCATTCTGGGATCCTCTCAGGCGACCATGTAGAGGCCGCCATTGACCTGTATCGTCTCGCCGGTGACAAAGCTGGCGGCGTCTGACGCGAGGAAGGCCGCGACGCTGGCCACCTCCTGCGGCAGGCCAAGCCGGGCGAGCGGGGTGAGTTTCAGCGTTTCCTCGGCGCGCGTTTTCTTGAAATCGCCGATCATGGCGGTGTCGATGATGCCGGGCGCGATGGCGTTGCAGCGAATGTCAGGCGCCAGCTCGCGGGTCAGACTGCGCATCAGCGCGCCGACCGCACCCTTGGCGGCGGCGTAGTGGGCGTTGCTCTGCGCGCCGCGATGGGGGGCCAGCGAGGTTAGAAACACGATGGCCCCGCCCGGTTTCAGATGCGGCTGCGCGCGGCGGCAGATATAGAAAACGCCGTCTAGGTTGATCGCCATGAGGCGGCGCCAATCCTCGTCCGACATTTGGGCGAAGGGCTGCGCGGGATAGATGCCCGCGCCGGGGATGAGAAAGTCGATACCGCCGAAGCGGGAGACGGCGAGATCGGCCAGCGCCTGCGCATCCTCGGGGCTGGCGGCGTCCCCGGCCAGCGTGGTGATGCGGTTGCCGCCGAGGTCCTCGGCCAGCGCGTTTAGTGCCGCTTCGTCGCGGTCGCCCAATACAAGGTTCGCGCCCGAACGGTGAAAAAGCTCGGCTATGCAGCGCCCGATGCCGCCCGCGGCGCCGGTCAGTAAGAGCGTGCGCCCGCTGAAATCGAAACTCGCGTTCATCTCAAAACCCCCGCGCGCGAAAGCCGCCATCCGACAGATGCGCATGCCCGTTGATGAAAACCGCCGCATCGCTGGCGAGATAGACCGCCATTTCGGCCACTTCCTCGGGCGTGCCCATGCGGCCCTGCGGCGTGCGCGCCTCGATCTTGGCGAGGTCCAGCTTGCCTTCGGCGATCAGCTCATCGGTCAGGGCGGTTCGGATATAGCCGGGGCAGATGGCGTTGACGCGGATGCCGTGCGGCGCCCACTCGTCCGCCAGCACCTCGGTCAGGGAAATCACTCCAGCCTTTGACGCGCAATAGGCCGCGCGATTGGCCGAGGCCGACAGGCCCCACATCGACGCGGTGTTGAGGATGACGCCGCCATCCTGCGGGATCATGTGCTTTGCCGCTGCTTGCGCACAGATAAACGTGCCCGTGAGGTTGACGTCGATGGCGCGGCGCCAGTCGGCTAGGCTCAGCTCCATACTGGGCCGGTTCATCGAGATGCCCGCATTGGTCAAGAGGATATCAAGGCTGCCGTAGCTATCCGTGCAGGCTGTGCAAGCGGCGGCGACATCGGCCTCATCCGTGACCGAGCCTTGATGCGTCTCGATTCGGGCATCGGGGTAGGCGGCGCGCAAGGTCTCGGCGGCCTTATCCAGCGCCTCTCCGTCCAGATCCATCAGCATCAGATGCGCGCCGTGGCGGGCAAAGGCGTGGGCCATCGCATAGCCGATGCCGCGCGCGCCGCCGGTGTTCAGCACGGCGCGGCCCTTAAGGCCGGGATAGGTGGCGGGGGCAAACTCTCGCGTCATCATGTCCTCCTAGCGGGCGTCTTGCAGGATCAGGTCGGCGCCCTTTTCCGCGATCATGAAAACGGCGGCCTGCGTGTTGCCCGACACGATCGTCGGCATGATCGACGCATCGACGACGCGCAGGCCCTCGATGCCATTCAGACGCAGCGAAGCATCGACCACGGCGCCCGCATCCGTGCCCATCCGGCAGGTGCCGCTGGCGTGGTAGATCGTCTGGCCGTTGTCGCGCGCGAATTGCAGCCAGTCGCCATCGCTCTGGCAGCTCTCGCCGGGGCTGATCTCGGGGCCGCGAAAGGCGTCCATCGGGGATTGCGCCACGATGTCCCGCGTCATCTTCATCCCGTCCACCATCGCGCGGCAATCCTCGGGCGTGGCGAGGAAGTTGGGGCGGATGACCGGCGGCGCGCCGGGATCGGCGCTGCCGATATGAACCGTGCCGCGCGACTCAGGACGCAGTTGCGTGACGCCGATGGTCATGCCGGGCAGCTTGTCCAGCTTGCGCTCGGCCGCGTTGGCATAGCTGGCGTGAAGGAAGAACAGCTGCACATCCGGACCTTCAATGTCGGGCCGCGTGCGCATGAAGCCATGCACGAGGCCGGTGCCATAGGTCAGGATGCCCTTGCGCGTGAGGGCGTATTGCAGGACCGATTTCACGAGGCTGAGCCCGCGCGTCATCTCGTTCAGCGTCACGGGCTGGGTCACGCGCCAGTTCATCCGCGTGCAGTAATGATCGATATAGTTCGCGCCGACGCCCGGTGCCTCATGCGCCACGTCGATGCCCGCCGCGCGCAGGATCTCGGGATCGCCGATGCCCGACAGCTCGAGCAGTTGCGGCGTGTGGAAGGCTCCGGCGGCGAGGATCACCTCGCCCTGCGCATGGGCCTGCCGGATCTGGCCGCCCTGCAGCACCTCGACGCCCCTGGCGCGCCGCCCGTCCAGCAGGATGCGCCGCGCCTGCGCGCCGGTCCAGATGGTGAGGTTTGCGCGCTTGCGCACCGGGTCCAGATAGGCGGCGGCGGCGCTGACGCGGCGGCCATCCTTCTGGTTGACCTGGTAATAGCCGAAACCGTCCTGCGACGCGCCGTTATAGTCCTCATTCTCGGGATGGCCCGCGGCCTTGGCGGCGCGGATGAAGGCGCGCCCGATCTCGGGGCGCTCCTTGACGGTGGTCAGGGGCAGGGGGCCGCCTTGCGCGCGCAAGGCGCCGCCTGCTTCGTCGTAATCCTCGATCCGCTTGAAATAGGGCAGCACATCGTCAAAGCCCCAACCGGTGCAGCCGCGCTGCGCCCAGCCGTCGAAATCCTGTGGCTGGCCGCGCACATAGATCATGCCGTTGATCAGGGTCGAGCCGCCCAGCCCCTTGCCCTTGGGGATCGAGATCACGCGATTCATCGTTGCCTCTTCGGGCTCGCTGGTCAGGCGCCAGTTGTGGCGCGGGTTGGTCAGGAGTTTGGAAAATCCGGCGGGGATATCGACCCAGTGGCTTTGCCCTTCCTCCCCGGCCTCGATCAGCAGGATCGTATGCTTGCCGCTGGCGCTGAGGCGGTTGGCCAGAACGCAGCCCGCGTTGCCGCCGCCGACGATGATGTAATCAAAGCTGTCACTCATGCGGCGGCACCACCTTGCCGGGGTTCATAAGGCCCTGCGGATCGACCGCATGTTTGATGCGCTGCGTCAGGTCGCGCTCGGCCGGGCTCGCCAGCCGCGCCCATTCGGCCACGCGATACTGCCCCAGCCCATGCTCGGCCGAGATCGAGCCATCGTGCTGCGTGACCATGTCATGAACGGCGGCATTGACACGCGCCGCGTCCTCTTTCGCCACGTTCATCACGTTGTAATGCAGGTTCCCGTCGCCCAGATGGCCGAAGATGTTGAGCCGGGCATCCGGCGCGATGCTGCGCAGCATGTCGCCGGCCTCTTGGAGAAACGCATCCATTCCGGGGATCGGCACCGAAATGTCATGCTTGATCGCGCCGCCCGCCTTGCCCTCGGCCTCGGTCAGGCTCTCGCGAAGCTGCCAGAGCGCATCGGCCTGCGCCTCGGACTCGGCCAGCACGCCGTCGGTGGCCCAGCCTTCCTCAAATGCGGTCTCGAGCAGGGTTTCCGCCGCCTCGCGCAGGCCGGGCAGGGACGAGCCTGCCTCGATCAGCAGTACCCAGTCGGCGCTCACCGGGGCGTCTTGCCCCATATGCTCGGCCACCAGTTTCAGGCCGTCGCCCGAGATCAGCTCGAAGGCCGAGAGCGCCTCGCCGATCTCGTCCTGCGCGCGGGCGTAGAGGCGGATGGCGCTGGCGATGTCCGGGACGGCAATGAGTGCGGTCGCGCGGTGGCGGGGCAGGGGCACAAGGCGCAGCACGGCGGCGGTGACGATGCCGAGCGTGCCCTCGGTGCCGATGAAGAGCTGTTTCAGGTCGTAGCCCGCATTGTCCTTGCGCAAGTGGCGCAGGCGGCTGAGGATCTGGCCGTCCGGCAGCACCACCTCCAGCCCCAAAACCAGCGCGCGTGTCATGCCGTAGCGCAGAACATCGACACCGCCCGCGTTGGTGGAAATCAGCCCGCCGATCCGGGCCGAGCCTTCGGCGCCAAGGCTGATGGGCAGAAGGCGGTTTTGCTCTTCTGCCGCGTCCTTGACGATCTTCAGGATCGCGCCCGCCTCAACCTCGATGGTCATGCCTACCGGATCGATCCGGTGGATGGCGGTCATGCGGTCAAGCGCGAGGATGACCTGAGTGCCGCTGGCATCTGGCGTGGCGCCCCCCGCGAGACCGGTATTGCCGCCTTGCGGGACGATGGCAGTATTGGCCTCAGCGCAGGCGGTGACACATTTCGCCACTTCATTCGTCGAGGCGGGGCGCACCACGCAAAGCGGCTTGCCATGGAACATGCCCCGCCAGTCGGTGGCATAGCCCTCGGTATCGGCGCCGGTCAGCACCGCGGCGTCGCCGCAAATGCTGCGCAGCATTTTCAGCAGGGGCGCCGCGTCGTTCATCAGAGTGCGCCCATGAACTCGGCCATGAGGCGCGCCTGAGATTGCAGCATCGGCAGGCCTGGATGGGTGCGCGCGCCCACCTTTTCCGCAGCGGCCAAAAGGGGAGTGACGGCAGGGTCCATGATCGCCTCGGCGACGATCTGGTCCTTGTGAAGTTGAGACGTGTCCAGCGGCAGCGCATCGCCCTCGCGCATCCCGAGCGAGGTAGCGTTGACCACCAGATCCGCCTGCGCGACCGCACTGGCATCGGTGGAGAGCGTCACATCCGGGTAGGCGGCGCTGACGCGATTCGCCAGATCCTGTGCGCGCGCCTCGGTGCGGTTGGCGATGGTCAGCGCGCTCACACCCGCCTCGGCCAGTGCAAAGGCGATGGCACTGGCCGCGCCGCCCGCACCGGCAAGGATGACCTTGAGACCCTTGGGATCATGTCCCGCACCGCGAAGCCCCTCGACAAAGCCGACACCGTCGAGGATGGCGCCGGTCAGCTTGCCATCCGCATCGCGGCGGATGCAGTTGACTGCGCCCACCATGCGGGCCTGATCGGTCAGATCGTCGCAAAGCGCGGGGATCACCGTCTTGTGCGGGACGGTCACGATGACGCCCGCAAGGCTCTGGATGGCGCGCAACCCGCGCACGGCGTCCGTCAGCCCTTCGGCGCTCACATGCAGTGGCACCAGCACGCCGTCATGGCCGATCTCGCCAAAGAGACGGTTCATCACCTGCGGTGTTTTGACGTGGTGAATGGGGTCGGCGAGGATGCCGTAGAGCTTTGTATTGCCAGTGATCTGGGTCATGTCTTTGCCTTCAGTTTTGAGCCGAGTGGCTCACGTCATATAGAGCCCGCCGGCCACGTCGATGGTCTGGCCGGTGACAAAGCTGGCCTCGCTGGAGGTGAGCCAGAGTGCAGTATCGGCCACCTCGGCGGGCTGGCCGAGGCGCGCCATCGGGGTTAGCGCGATCTGCGCGTCATTGGCGGCCTTGCCTGCGCCCGCGACCATGGGCGTTTCGATCCGGCCCGGCGCCAGCGCGTTGACGCGGATGCCATGCGGGCCAAGCTCCGCCGCCAGATGTATGGTAAAGCCGACGATGGCGGATTTCGTTGCGGCATAGTGGCTGGCTACGATGGGTGAATGGGTCTTGCCCGCGACAGAGCTCATATTGACGATCCAGCCGCGCCCCGCCTCCCGCATGGCGGGCGTCAGCGCGCGGATCGTGTTGAAGCTGCCCGTCAGGTTCACATCCACGACGCGCCGCCATTCGGCGGGGTCCATTTCCCAGACGCCATGCGGTTTGCCCTCATGCTTGGGCGAGATGCCGGCATTGTTGACGACCGTATCGAAGGGCGCATGATCGGTGGCGAACCGGGCGCATGTCTGCTCCACTGCGTCCCAATCGGCGACGTCCAGCGCGAGCGGCACCGCATGGCCAAGGCCCAGCTGCGCGATCAGCGCCGCCGTCTCGGCAATTGCGTCTTCGTTCATGTCCGCGACGCCCACGGTCGCGCCGCGCCGGGCAAATCCAAGCGCGATGGCGCGCCCGATGCCGTTCCCGGCGCCGGTGACCAGCACGTGGCGGCCTGCATGGCTGGGGCGGGTGTCGATCTCTTCGGGGGTGATTTCGGTACGGTCCATGTCAGATCCCCAAGTAAGCTTTGCGCACATGGGGGTTCTCCAGCAGCGCGTCGGCATCGTCGCTCAGCACGATCTCGCCGTTTTCCAGCACATAGCCCCGGTCGGCGGCCTTCAGCGTGTGAAAGACGTTCTGTTCGACGATCAGCACGGTCGCACCTGTCTTGACGATGCTGTCGATCACCTCGAACACCTGTGACACGATGATCGGGGCAAGGCCCAAGGATGGCTCGTCGAACATCAGCAGGCGCGGCTTGGCCATGAGGCCGCGCGCGATGGCGACCATCTGTTGCTCGCCGCCCGAGAGGGAGTTGGCCTTTTGCTCCAGCCGCTCCTTGACGCGCGGAAAGAGGTCCAGCACCTCGTCCATCAATTGCGACTGGCTGGCCCGCGCGCCCTTGCGGTAGGCGCCCATTTGCAGGTTTTCGCGCACCGTCATGTCCGGGAAGAGCTGCCGCCCCTCGGGGATCAGGGTGATGCCTAGCTCGACCGTCTCATGCGATGAGAGCCGGGTGATATCCTGCCCGTCGAAATGGATGCTGCCCGCCGTCGGCTTGATGAGGCCCGAGATGGTGCGCAAAGTCGTCGTCTTGCCCGCGCCGTTGGCGCCGACGATGGTGACGACCTCGCCCTCGGCCACGGTCAGTGACACATCGTGCAGGATGGTGGTGCTGTCATAGCCCGAATGGATGCCCTTCAGCTCAAGCATGGGTGAACTCCTTGCCCAGATAGGCCTCGATCACTTGGGGATCCTCGACCACGGCCTTCGGCTTGCCCTCGGCGATGACCTCGCCCGAGCTCAGCACGATGACATGGTCCGACAGGGACATGACCGCCTGCATCACATGCTCGATCGCGATGATCGACACGCCCTCGTCGCGGATGGACAGCATCAGGTCGATGGCGCGGCGCACATCGGCCTGGTTGATGCCGGCCATCACCTCGTCCAGCAGCAGAACGCGCGGCTCCATCGCCATGACACGGGCGACCTCCAGCCGTTTCAGCCCGCCGATGGTCAGCGATGACGCCTCCGCATTGAGGTAGGGCGCGAGGCCCATCTTTTCGGCCGTGCGGCGCGCGGCGGCGCGGGCCTCTTCCACATGCGGATAGCGGTGGAAGGCGCCGACCATGATGTTTTCCTCGACGGTCATGGCTGCAAAGGGCTGCACGATCTGGAAGGTGCGGCCAACGCCCAGCGTGGCGAAATCGGCAGGGGACTTTGGCGAATGCCATTCGCCGTCCGGCCCCTTGATCTCGACCGTGCCGCTATCGGCATCCAGAAAGCCCGAGATCATGTTGAAAAGCGTGGTCTTGCCGGCCCCGTTGGGTCCGATGAGGCCCAGGATCTCGCCCTCACGCAGGGTGAAGGAGACGTCGTTGGTCACATGCAGACCGCCGAAATGCTTGTTGAGGTTCCGCACGCGGACGACTTCCTCGCCCGGCTCGGGCGGAGTGAACTCGCGCGCGACCTCGGGCGCGGCGACCTCGGCGGCCTGTTTGCCGGTCTCGTCCTTGGGTTTGAACCAGCGCCCGACAACGCCCATCAGACCGTTGGGAATGAAGATCACGACCAGCACCAGCACCGCGCCATAGACGAAGCCATGCAGGCCAACCGCCTCAGCCCCCAGCGCGCCGCGCGCAAACTCGGTGATCGGCACCAACAGGACCGCGCCCAGCAGGGGCCCAAAGACGGTGCCGAGCCCCCCGATCAGCGCGAACATCGCGATCTGGATCGAGAAGGCGAGCGAGAAGGCCGACTCAGGCTCGATGAAGGTCAGGTACATGCCGTGGAACGTGCCCATCATGGCCGTCAGCGCGGCAGAGATGGCAACCGCGATCAGACGCACCTTGACCGTGCCGACGCCGGCAGCGCGCGCCGCCGATTCGCGCTCGCGCGTGGCGACCAGTTGAAAGCCAAGGCGATGCGAGCGGATCCACCATGCGACCGCCAAGATGAAGCACATCATGCCGAAGGCGATGATGAGGGCCGGCAGACGCTCGCGGAAGACCATCCATTCCCAGCCGATATTGAGCGGGATCATCATGCCCGTCGCGCCGCCGGTGAAGTCGCGGAAATGCAGGGCAAGCTGGTGGAACACCTCGAGGAAGGCGATGGTCGCGAGGGCAAAGAACGGCCCGTGCAGGCGAAAGCACGGATAGCTGATGATGACAGCGACCACGGCGGCGACGCCCGCTCCCGCAAACATGCCCAACCAGGGCGTGACGCCCATATTGGTCAGCATGATGCCCGCATAGGCGCCGATTCCGTAGAAGATCGCGTGGCCCAGCGACAGCTGCCCGGCGAAACCGCCGACAATGTTCCACGCGGTCGAGAGGCCCGCGAAGATGCAGATCGTGATGAAGATGTGATAGATGAACTGATCATCCAGCGCGACGGGCGTGATGAAGATTGCGGCCAGAAGGACGGCCAGGGCGATGACCGCGCCGGTGCTGCGTTTCGCCGTGGGGCTGATCGTGGCGGTCTGGGTGCTGGTCTGGTCTGTCATGACACATGCGACAGGTTCAGTCGCCCTCCGAACAGGCCCTGCGGACGCAGGATCAGGATGAGAAGAAAGACGCTGAACACCGCGACTTCGCGCATGTCAGAGCCGATGTAGAAGCCCGCGAGGCTGTCGATAAGGCCAATGATCATGGCCCCGAGGAACGCGCCCCCGATCGAGCCCAGCCCGCCCAGAACAACGACCACGAAGGCGGTCAGTACGAAATACGTCCCGATCCCCGGTGAGGTCGGGTAGAGCGGTGCCACAAGGCAGGCGGCAAGGCCCACGCAGGCGGCACCGAGGCCGAAGGTGATCATGTAGACGCGGCTGACATTGATGCCCATCAGCTGCGCGGCGGCGCGGTTTTGCGCGACGGCCCGGATGCCCCGGCCCGCCTGCGTGCGCTGCAGGAAAAGGTGCAGGCCGATCACCAGCAAGGTGGCGACGGCGAACATGACGAGCTGTCCGGTCAGCAGGCGGATGGGCCCGATCTCGATCGCGGTGCGCAGGCCATAGCTGGGCGTGGTGTAGATATCGGCGCCGAAGATTAGCAGCGCGAGGTTGATCAGCGCGGTCGAAAGGCCGACGGTCGCGAAGATCTGGATGTCATGGTTGCGCGCGGACATCAGCGGCTCGATCAGCAGCTTTTGCGTCAGCATCCCCAGCACGAAAAGCAGCGGCACGATGGCGGCGACGGCGGCATAGGGATGCAGGCCCAGCTGCGTGCTGACCAGGAAGGTGGCATACATGCCGATCATCAGGAATTCGCCATGGGCGAAATTCACCACCTTCACGATGCCGAAGATAAGCGTCAGGCCGACGCTGGTGATGGCAAAGAGACCGCCCAGAAGCAGTCCGTTCACCACGACTTGAAGAAAAACGTCCATCGACCGATCCCACCTTGTCCGGAAAAGGGGGCGGGCCCGACATGGCCCGCCCCGGTCGATCCCATGAGAGGGATCAGAGTGCCAAGATCAGTTCTTGGTGCGCATCTCGGCGGCGGCGGCATCGTCGGGATAAACCGTGACCAGCTTGCCGTCCTGCCACTGCAGGCCCATCATCCGGGCGCGTTCGTTCTGGTTGTTCTCACCGAACTTGACGCCATAGCCTGCCGCAGTCGTGCCCTCGGGGATGTCGATGGCCGAGACCGCCTCGATGATCGTGTCCGCCTCAAACCCGTCGGCCTCATTCAGGGCCTGCAGGATCGCCATCGCGCCGACATAGTTGGTCAGCGAGTGGCCCGACAGCGGCTCGCCGCCGTATTTCTCCTCGTAGGCGGCAAGGAAATCATCGATGCCGGGGGTGAACTCCTTGTTCACGATATACTGCGTGAAATCGGTGTTCAGCACGCCGTCGATGATGTCATGCCCGACCGCGTCCGCCGTCGCCTGGGTGGAGTATCCGCCGCCGCCACCGATCACCGCGAGCGGCTGATAACCCGCCTCGTTGGCCTGCTGCAGGAACAGGACCGAGTCGTTCTGGTAGGAGGTCTGCAGCACCACGTCGACTTCGCGCTGTTTCAGGTCCAACACGATCGAGGACATGTCGACCGTCGAGGCGGGATAGGCCTGCGTCGTCACCACCTCAAGTCCCGCCTCTTCGGCAAAGCGTGCTTCGTGGCCCGAAACGGATGTGCCATAGCTGCTGTCTTCGTGGATGATGCCGATCTTCAGATCGCCCGGCTCGACGCCAGCTGCGGGCGCGACCTTGTCGACGATCATGTCGATGATCGTGCGGGCCATGTCCTCGGCGGTGGGGTTGACGCGGAAGAGGTAGTTGAGGCCGCGCCCGGTGACTTCGTCGGCCACGGCGCCCAGCTCGAAATAGGGGATGCCCGACAGCTCGGCCACCTGGCTGGCGGCGATGGAGCGGCTGGATGAATAGGTGCCGAAGATCGCCTTGACGCCCTCGCGCGAAATCAGGCGGCGGGCTTCACCGATGGCCTGATTGTTATCGACGGCATCGCCGCGCTCCAGCACGATCTGCTCGCCCTGCACGCCGCCCGCGGCGTTCATCTCGTCCACGGCCAGTTCCAGACCGCGCGCGGATTCCTCGCCCAGAAGGGCCAGTTGCCCGCTGAACGGATAAAGCGCGCCGAACGTGACCTCGGCAGAGGCCGCCTGCGCGCCCAGAATGGCGCCCGCGGCGACGGTGGTCTTCAGGATATTGCTCAGTTTCATTGGGTTCTCCTCCCCATTGGTGGTTTTCGTCTGGCCCTGCGGCGCGCTCCTCCGCGCCGCCCGGCCCTTGGTCAATCCGTCATGGTCAACACGATCTTGCCGACATGCCCGCCGCTATCCATGCGGGCATGGGCGCCGCGGACGTCGCTCAGCCGAAAAGTGCTGTCGATCACCGGCTTGGCGATACCCTTGGCCAGCAGGGGCAGCACATGTTCCTCCAGCGCGGCGGCCAACTCGGCCTTCATCTCGACCGGGCGCGCGCGCAGGGTCGAGCCGGTCCAGGTCAGGCGCTTGGTCAGCAGCTGCAGCATGTTCAGCTCGGCCTTGGGCGGCTTTTGAAAGGCGATTTGCGCGATGCGCCCGTCGATGGCTACCGCCTCGATATTACGCTGCATGTAGTCGCCGCCGACCATGTCGAGGATAACCTCGGGGCCTTTTCCATCCGTGGCCTTCTTGGCCTCCTCGACGAAATCCGAGGTCTTGTAGTTGATCGCCACATCGGCGCCATTGCCCTTGGCGGCCTCGCATTTCTCGTCACTGCCACAGGTCACGATCACCCGGCACCCCAGCGCCTTGGCCAGCAGGATCGTTGTCGTGCCGATGCCCGACGTGCCGCCGTGAATGAGGATCGTCTCGCCCTTTTTCAGGCCCGCGCGCTGAAACACGTTGGACCAGACGGTGAAATAAGTCTCGGGGATGCCGCCTGCCTCGATCATGCTGAGGCTATCCGGAACGGGTAGCGCGTTCGTCTCATGCACCGCGCACCATTCGCCGTAGCCGCCGCTGGGCACCAGCGCCATGACGCGGTCGCCGATGGCAAAGCGGCTGGCGCCCTCGCCCAGCTCTTCTACGACACCGGCCATCTCAAGGCCGAGGATATCGGAGGCGCCGGGGGGCGGGGGGTAGTTGCCCTCGCGCTGCATCACGTCTGGGCGGTTGATGCCCGCGGCGTGAACCCGCACCAGAACCTGGCCGGGGCCGGGTGTGGGGCGCGGAAGATCCACCACGTCCAGAACCTCGGGGCCGCCTGCACCGCTGGCCGTGACGGCCTTCATGGTCTCGCTCATCGCTATGTCCTCCCATGGGGCATTCGCGTAAGGGCTTTTGCGCCTGCCCATTCCCTCCCCGGAACGGCAGACTCCCCTCGTGCCCTTTACCTCGGCTCGCGCTTGGACCTCGCTTTGAAAGCTGTCTGTGCGTAAGATCTGGCTATGGGCGCGAATGCGTTATTTGTTATAACAAGAATAAGCAGGGGAGACGCGCACTTGTCAACGCGGAGTTTGAAAAACGTCTCGGAGGCGTCCGATGTCCATGCCTGGGCCAGCCCGATCACCAAGGAAAACCTGGGCGATCGCGCATACTTGGCCCTGCGTGCGGCGCTGATGGGCGGGCAGCTCAAGCCCGGCGAAAAACTTCGCCTGCGGCCCATGTCCAAGCGATTCGGAATCAGCGCGACCCCGATGCGTGAGGCATTTCTGCGTCTCGTGTCGCTGGATGCGCTGGCGCTGGACGCGCGCGGCACGGCGATGGTGCCCGAGCTGACGCGGGACGAGCTGATCGAGATTCGCAACATTCGCCTCGACCTCGAAGGGCGCGCTGCTGCCGCCGCCGCCACTCATGCCACCGACGCGCAAATCGACGCGCTGGAGGCGATGCATATCGAGCTGTCACGCGCCTTCGAGGCGGGCGATCATGCGCAGGCGATCGATTTGAACACGCAATTTCACCTGCATCTGTGCCGCGCGGGGCGCATGCCGATCCTGCTGGAGATTGTCGAGACGCTGTGGGTGCGCTGCGGCCCGCTGCTGTCGCATCTCTATGACGGGGGCAATCCCTTTGGTGACATCCACCCGCATGTGACGGTGATAGAGGGTCTGCGCGCGCGCGATCCCGAAATGACGCGCCGCGCGATCTGCCATGATATCGAACATGGCGGGCAGGGCCTGTTGCGCCACGCGCGCCCCAGCTCCGACTCGGCCGCGCCCGAGGGCTGAGCCGACAGAGACGTTACAAAAGGCACGGCCATGGCGCCGGGAAACAGGGGCCTTGGGGGCGCGGTGTAAAAACCTGCGCCTTCTTTTAGTACGAAATTTCCACGTAAAACTGATTTATATCAATTAGATACAGGTAACCTGCTGGCCGGGCCGGGACGGCGCCCCAGAACAAAGGTGCTTTGTCATCAAACTGTAACATGCGTCTTACATAACCATCACAAACGCGGCGTATACGGCCCATGAGGTCGCGCTGGCGGCCGATGATCATGGGAGCAAACATGTCTTATTTGAAACTCACCGCCACGGCCTGCGCCGTCGCCGCCATTTCCACCAGCGCCGCTGTCGCCCAGAGCCGGGACGCCATCCGCATCGTCGGCTCGTCGACCGTATTTCCCTACACTCAAGCGGTTGCCGAGCAATTCGCGAACAACACCGGCGCCCCGTCGCCCATTGTCGAATCCACCGGCACCGGCGGCGGCATGCAGATCTTCTGCGGCGGCATCGGCGAATCGCATGCGGACATCACTGGCGCATCGCGCGCCATGAAGGCCTCGGAATACAATCTATGCCAGGAAAACGGCGTCACCGACATCACCGAGGCGCTGATCGGCTTTGACGGCCTGTCGCTGGCCATTTCGCGCGCGAATGACACCGAGTGGAACCTGACCCTAGGTGAAATCTACCAGGCGCTTGGGGCGCAGGTGCCCATCGATGGCGAGTGGATCGACAACCCCTACACAAAGTGGTCGGAAATCAACCCCGACCTGCCCGATACCGACATTCTGGCCTATGGCCCCCCGCCCACTTCCGGCACGCGCGACGCCTTTGTCGAGCTGGCGATGCATGCGGGCTGCGAAGAGCTGGACTATGTCGCCAACCTGGAAGTCGAGGACAAGGGCGACTGGGTCGAAGAAAACTGCTCGCGCATGCGCACCGACGGGCCGTTCGTCGAGGCCGGCGAGAATGACAACCTGATCGTTCAGCGCATCGAGGCCGATCCGAACGCCATGGGCATCTTCGGCTACTCCTTCCTCTACGAGAACATGGACAAGCTGAAGGGCGTGCAGATCGAAGGCGTCGAGCCGTCGATCGAGACCATTGCCGACAAATCCTATCCCGTGTCGCGCCCGCTTTATTTCTACATCAAGAACGCGCATCGCGGGGTCATCCCCAACCTCGACGCCTTCATCGAGGAATACATGTCGGGCGACGCGCTGGCACCCGGCGGCTACCTGTCCGAGCGTGGCCTCGTGCCGCTGGCCGAGGACCGCATGCAGACCCTGCAGGACAACGTCCTGAACGGTCAGTCGATGGAAGCCCCCGCAGGCTGAGCCGCATCGTGATCCTGCCCGGGCCGGTGCCATCCGGCCCAGGCACTTTACCAAGAGCGGGTGTATCAGATGACGACCTTGGCCTTCGCTATTCTCCTTGTTGCCAGCCTTGCGGCCTATGCCCTGAACCGGCGCGCCGCGACAGGCATCCGCGATGGCGGCGCAAGGCTGCATTCGGTGTCGAATTACCACGGCCTTTTCGCGCTGCTGCTGATGCTGGTGCCGGTGATGGTCGTGATCCTGGCGTGGCTGGTGCTGCAGGGGCCGGCGGTCAACGCGATGGTGATGGGCGGGCTGCCCGCGGGCACGCTGGAGGAGCTGGAAAAGGGCCAGGTCGATCTGATCCTTGCCGAGATCCAGTCCATCGCCCGGGGCCGTGTATTTGGCGAGCCCGAGCCGTGGAAACTGGCCGCCGCCGAGCGCCTGACCGAGCTGCGCCAGTTGGCCGCGCTTGGCCTTGTGCTGGTGACGGCGCTTCTGTGCCTCGCCATCATGGTCTTTGCCCGCAAGAAGGTCTCGGCCGAGTTCCGCGCGCGCCAGGGGGTCGAGCGGATCGTCTCGGGGCTGATGATCTTCTGCTCGGTCGTCGCCATCTTTACCACCGTGGGCATCGTCGCCTCGCTGGCCTTCGAGACCTACAAGTTCCTGCGGCTGGTGCCGCTGACCGAATTCCTCTTTGGGCTCAACTGGGAGCCGCAGATCCCGATCCGCGCCGACCAGATCGCCGCTGCCGGCGCCTTTGGCTGGATCCCGGTGATCGTCGGCACGATCGTCATTACCATCGTCGCCATCGTCATCGCCGTGCCCATCGGCCTGCTATCGGCCATATATCTTTTTGAATTCGCGCCAAAGCGCATTCGCGGCGTGGCCAAGCCGCTGCTGGAAATCCTCGCCGGGGTGCCCACAGTCGTCTACGGCTTTTTCGCGATCCTCGTGGTGGCCCCAGCGATCCGCAGTTTCGGGGCGTCCATGGGCATTCCCGTCGCGCCCAATACGGCGCTGGCGGCGGGCGGGGTGATGGGGATCATGCTGGTCCCGTTCATCTCGTCCTTCGCCGATGACGCGCTGTCGGCGGTGCCGCGGGCGATGCGCGACGGCGCGCTGGCCCTTGGCGCCACCCGCGCCGAGACGGTGCTGAACGTGCTGTTTCCGGCGGCCATCCCCGGCATCGTCGGCGGTGTCCTCTTGGCCGTCAGCCGCGCCATCGGCGAGACGATGATCGTGGTCATGGCGGCGGGCCTGATGGCCAATCTCACGCTCAACCCGCTGGAGAGTGTGACCACCGTCACCGTGCAGATCGTCACGCTGCTGATCGGGGACACGTCCTTTGACAACCCCAAGACACTGGCCGCCTTCGCCCTAGGGATGATGCTGTTCCTCGTCACTCTTGTCATCAATATCTTCGCGCTCCGGATCGTCCGGAAATACCGCGAAGCCTACGATTGAGGCTCTGATTCATGACCGATATCCCCTCTGGCTCCCTCCCCCGGACCACGATGGACAAGGTGCGCGGCAGCCTGGCGCGGCGTCATCGCAAGCAGGTGTTTCTGCAGGCTCTCGGCATCACGGCGATCAGCCTTGCCTTCCTGATGCTGTTCATCCTGCTCGCCTCGCTGATCTCGACCGGCTACAAGGCCTTCACCCAGACCGAGATCACGCTGGACATCTTCATCGATCCCGAGGAGATCAGCGCGGAACGCTTGCCGCGCGGCAACTTCGATGATGTGCTGGCTGCGGCGGTGGCGGCGGACCTGCCCTCGGTCGACCCTAGCGACCGCGCGGCGATGCGCGTGGTGAGCGGCATCCTTTCGAACGGCGCCCAGTTTCAGTTGCGCGACCGCGTTGTCGCCGACCCGTTGCTGATCGGCCAGACCATCACCCTCGGCGTTCCCGTCTCGGACCCCTATGACCAGCTCTACAAGGATCTGCTTGACCGCGACACGCCCGAGAGCCTACGCCGCCTCGATGACACGCAGATCGCCTATTACGACCATTTGACCGAGATTGGCGCGATCACCTCCAGCCTCAATACCGGCCTTCTGACCAATGCCGACAGCCGCTTTCCCGAGCTGGCGGGCCTCAAGGGCGCGATCATGGGATCGTTCTGGGCGCTGCTGACCTGCTTTGTGATCTCGTTTCCCTTGGGCATCGGCGCGGCCATCTACCTTGAGGAATTCGCGCCCAGGAACAAGCTGAGCGATTTCATCGAGGTCAACATCAACAATCTCGCCGCCGTGCCGTCGGTCGTCTTTGGCCTCCTGGCGCTGGCGGTTTTCATCGGCTGGTTCGGAATGCCGCGCTCGGCGCCCTTCGTGGGCGGGCTGACCCTGGCCCTGATGACGATGCCGACGATCATCATCGCCACGCGCGCCGCGCTCAAGGCCGTGCCGCCCTCGATCCGCGAGGCGGCGTTGGGGGTGGGTGCGTCCAAGCAGCAGGTGGTCTTTGGCCATGTCGTGCCGCTGGCGATGCCCGGCATCCTGACGGGCACCATCATCGGCCTGGCGCAGGCCCTGGGCGAGACGGCGCCGCTCCTGCTGATCGGGATGAACGCCTTCATCACCTCGGCACCCGCGACACCCTTTGACAGTGCGACCGCCCTGCCGACGCAGATCTTCATCTGGGCCGACAGCCCCGAGCGGGGATTTGTCAGCCGCACATCGGCGGCCATTCTCGTGCTGCTGACCTTCCTCATCATGATGAACGCCATCGCGATCTACCTGCGCAGCAAGTTTGAACGCAAATGGTAAAACACCCGAAAGGAGAGGCCGTGAACGACCTCAGAGCCATCACCCGCGATGTAGACACCTACGCCACCAAGATCAGCGCCAGAGGCGTGCAGGTCTATTATGGCGACACCCACGCGATCAAGGATGTCGAGGTGGATATCAAGGAACGCTCGGTCACGGCCTTCATCGGCCCGTCGGGCTGCGGCAAATCCACCTTCCTGCGCTGCATCAACCGGATGAACGACACGATCGACATCTGCCGGGTCGAGGGCGATATCCGCATCGACGGCGATGACATCTATGACCGCAGCATCGACCCGGTGCAGCTGCGCGCCCGCGTCGGAATGGTGTTTCAAAAGCCGAACCCGTTTCCGAAATCTATCTATGACAACATCGCCTACGGCCCCAAGATCCACGGCCTTGCCAGGTCAAAGGCCGACATGGACGAGATCGTCGAGCGGTCCCTGCGCCGCGGCGCCATCTGGGATGAGGTGAAGGATCGCCTGCACGCCCCCGGCACCGGCCTTTCGGGCGGTCAGCAACAGCGCCTTTGCATCGCGCGTGCCGTCGCCACCGACCCCGAAGTGCTGCTGATGGACGAGCCTTGCTCGGCGCTAGATCCCATCGCAACCTCGCAGGTCGAGGAACTGATCGACAATCTGCGCGAGAAGTACACTGTGGTCATCGTCACCCATTCGATGCAGCAGGCCGCGCGGGTCAGCCAGAAGACCGCCTTCTTCCATCTCGGCAGCCTCGTCGAATACGGCGATACCGACGAGATCTTTACCAGCCCCAGGGACAGCCGCACCGAAAGCTATATCTCGGGCCGGATCGGATAGGAGAGACGCCATGGACACCAAACACATCTCCAGCGCCTTCGACCGCGACCTTGAAGGCGCGCAGGCCATGGTCATGCGGATGGCCGGCCTTGTCGAAGAGGCAATGGGCCGCGCGGCGGACGCGCTGGCTGAGCAGGACGTCGAGAAGGCCGAGCAGGTCCGCAAGAGCGACCGCGCCATCGATGAGCTGGACGAGGCGATCAAGCTGGACTGCGCCCGTATCCTCGCCACCCGCGCGCCCACTGCGGGCGATCTGCGTATTGTGCTGTCAGTGATGAGTATCGCCACCAATCTGGAGCGCTGCGGCGACTACGCCAAGAACATCGCCAAGCGCACCATCATACTGGCGGACGGCACGCCAGTTGAGGGCATCTCATCCGCCCTGCGCCGGATGCAGAAGATGGTCGGCGCCATGATCAGGGACGCGATCGACGCCTATATCCAGCGCGATGCGGACAAGGCCGAGGAGGTGCGCGCGCGCGACTGCGACGTGGACGAGATGTACAACCTCGTCTTCCGCTCGCTGCTGACGCATATGATGGAGGACAGCCATCAGATCACCGCCTGCATGCACCTGCATTTCATCGCCAAGAATATCGAGCGGATGGGCGACCATACTACCTCGATCTGTGAGCAGGTGATCTACCTCGTCACAGGCGATCTGCCTGACGAGGACCGGCCCAAGGGCGACCGCACCTCGCTGGCCGCCATGGACGGACCGGACGGGGCATGACGGCAGGCCAGCCCACTATCCTCGTCTTCGAGGACGAGACCGCGCAGCGCGAGCTTCTGGTCTATAACCTCGAAAGCGCGGGGTTTACCGTGATCTCCTCGGATACGGGCGAGGGGGCGCTTCTAGCCGTCGAGGAACATGCGCCCGATGTGATCGTGCTGGACTGGATGCTGCCGGGCGTGTCGGGCATTGAGATCTGCCGCCAGCTCAAAGGGCAGGTGGCGACGCGCAGCATCCCCGTGATGATGGTCTCGGCGCGCAGCGAAGAGGGCGACCGTGTGCGCGGTCTGGATACCGGCGCGGATGACTACCTGGCCAAGCCCTATTCGGTTGCCGAATTCCTGGCCCGCGTGCGCACGCAACTGCGCCGGACCCGCCCGACGCTGGCCGGCATGCGGCTGGAATACGAGGATATCGTGCTGGACGGCGAAACGCACCGCGTCTCGCGGGCGCGGCACGACGTCCCGCTGGGCCCGACCGAGTTTCGCCTGCTGTCGACCCTGATGGAAAAGCCCGGCCGCGTCTGGAGCCGCGAGCAATTGCTGGACCGGGTCTGGGGCCGCGACATCTATATCGAGACGCGCACCGTCGATGTGCACATCGGGCGACTGCGCAAATCCATCTGCTCGCATGGCGGCGCCGATCCCATCCGCACGGTGCGCGGCGCGGGCTACGCGCTCGGTTGATAGCTCAGCCAAGCCTCATCGCAATCGCCGCGTAGTTTGGTCATGCCCGTTACCACTTTTCCGCGCATTCACGCGGGAAATTTTTTACCGAACGTTAAAAAATCTGGGGCGGCGGCGCGGGAATGGTTGACGCCTATGCCGCAGTGCTGCCTATTGATGCGCACCGGACCCGGCCTCACCCGAATTAACCAAGGGCCGGCGCGCGTCACGAATCTGTTGCAAAGACATGCACATATGCGCGGCGCGACCAACCGGAAAACCCTTAGGGAGAGACCCATGAAAAACCATCTGCTCACACTGACCGCCAGTGTTGCCACCACCGCGCTGCTGGCCTCGGCGGCCTCGGCCGACACGCTGCGCCTGCTGACATGGGGTGGCTACGCCCCGGAGAACGTCATCGAGAAATTTGAGGCCGAGACGGGCCACACCGTTGAAGTCACCATGTCCAACAACGAGGAAATGATCGCCAAGCTGCGCGCCACCGGCGGCGGCGGCTTCGACCTTGCCCAGCCCAGCCAGGACCGCATCGCAGGCCCGCAGGCCGAGTTCGGCATCTACAAGCCGATGGATCTGAGCCAGATCAATGCCGATCTCTTCATCCCCTCGATGCTGGACGCGACCAAGACCAACACCACGGTCGATGGCGAAGTTTACGGCGTCCCGCATATTTGGGGTACCAGCGGCCTGATCGTGAACAGCGCCGAGGCCGAGGGCGTCGCCGATTACACCGACCTGTGCGATCCCGCGCTGGAGGGCAAAGTGTCCTACCGTCTCAAGCGCCCGACGCTGATCGGTTTCGCCTACTCGATGGGCCTAGATCCCTTTGCCGCCTATGGTGACGAGGCGGCCTATACGGACATCATGGAACAGGTCGAGGCCAAGCTGGTCGAGTGCAAGCCCGTCGTGAAAACCTACTGGTCCGGCGGGGATGAGCTCTTGAACCTCGTGCGCTCGGGCGAAGTTGTCGCCGCGATGGCATGGGATACCGGCGGCTGGAAGCTGAACAGCGACAATGCCGATATCAACTTCGTCGCGCCTGCCGCCGGTGCGCTGGGCTGGATCGACACCTTTGTCCTCCCGGCCAAGGGCCAGGCCGATCAGGCCGCCTATGACTGGATCAACTTCGTGATGCAGCCCGAAGTGGCCGCGATGATCACCGAATCCGCCGGCAACTTCACCGCCTCCGCGGGCGCGGACGAGTTCGCCTCGGATGCGCTGAAGGCGCAGTATCAGGCCAGCTTCCCGCCCGAGGCCGTGGACAACATCAAGTGGTATCCGCCCGTCCCCGCCGGCCTTGAGGCCATCGAGGGCGGTGTGCTGGACCGGGTGAAGGCCGCTCAGTAACCACCACACTCGCGGGCGGCCCCTGATTTGGGCCGCCCGTTTTTTAAGTTTGGAAAGACCTATATGACCGCTGTCCCCGATCTGGAATGCACCCATCTCACCCGCCGTTTCGGCGAGACGCTGGCGGTCGATGACGTCTCCTTCTCGGTGCCTGCGGGGTCGTTCTTTTCGATCCTCGGCCCTTCGGGTTGTGGCAAGACCACCATCATGCGGATGATCGCGGGCTTTCTGGAGCCCACCTCGGGCGACATCGAAATCAAGGGCCGCTCGGTCCTGGACGTGCCGCCCAACAAGCGCCCGGTGAACATGGTGTTCCAGCATCTGGCCCTTTTCCCGATGATGAATATCGAGGACAACATCGGGTACGGCCTGCGCCGCGCCGGCAATTCCAAGGCCGAAATCGCCCGCAAGGTGGACGAGGTGCTGGACCGCATCGGCCTGCCCGGCATCGGCAAACGCAAGACCGACGAGCTGTCGGGCGGCCAAAAACAGCGCGTCGCCATCGCCCGCTGCATGGTGCTGGAGCCTGACGTGCTGCTGCTGGACGAACCGCTCGGCGCGCTGGACCTCAAGCTGCGCGAGCGCATGAAGGTCGAGCTGAAATCTCTGCAGGCCGCGTTCGACACCACCTTCGTCTATATCACCCATGACCAGTCCGAGGCGCTGGTGATGTCCGACCGCATCGCCGTGATGAACCACGGCAGGTTCGAGCAGGTCGGCACGGGTCAGGATCTCTATTACCGGCCCGAAACCGCCTTCGTTGCGGGCTTTGTCGGTGACAGCAACCGCTGGCGCGCCACGGTCGAGCGCGTCGAGGGCGGCGTCGCGCAGCTGCGCACCGAGAGCGGCCTGACCATGCGCGCCGCCGCCAAGGATGGCGTCTCCAAAGGTGCGCCGGTCGACATCTTCGTGCGCCCCGAGGCGATCCGGATCGGCCGCGACACGGCGGCTTTGGCGCAGTTCGACAATCAGCTTTCCGGCAAGGTCGGCAGCCTCCTTTTCAACGGTGCGGCCAGCCGCATCATCGTCGCCGGTGAGGCGGGCAGCGAGGTCGAAGTGACCCTGCCGCAATCCGGTGAATTCGCGGATTTGCAGCGCGGCGCGCCCATTCATATCGGCTGGTCCGCCGAGCAGGCCATTTGCTTTGCGGCGGGCGAGGCATAGCCGATGGCCAGTAGCGCGCGCCTCGGTTTCATCCTGCTGCTGACCCCGCTTCTGCTGTGGCTCAGCCTCCTGATCATCATCCCGCATGTCGACATGCTGATGCTGTCCCTGCGCGAGCGTGTGGGCGTCGGCGAATACGCACCCAGCATCGCGCAATACACCACCATCCTGACCGAGCCGCTCTACATGCGCACCTTCCTGCGCACCGCCGTCATGTCGATCCTCGCCACGCTCATCACGCTGCTGATCGCCTTCCCGGTCTCCTACTACATCGCCAAGATGGTGCGCGGCCGCGCCCGCTCGGTCCTCTTCCTTCTGTGCCTCGTGCCGTTCTGGGTGTCGGAACTTGTCCGTACCTTCGGCTGGATGATCCTCTTGCGGGAAACCGGCGTGATCTCGCAATTCCTGCAATGGTCCGGTATCGTGAGCGGCCCGGTGGAAATGCTCTACAACGACGCGGCCATAATGACCGGCCTCGTCTATACGTCGATGCTTTTCATGGTCGTGCCGCTCGTCACCACGCTCGACAGCCTCGACGATGCCATTATCGAGGCGGGCTATGACCTCGGCGGCTCCAGCTGGTCGGTGATGCGCGAGATCGTCATTCCCCACGCGGTGCCCGGCATCGTTTCGGGCTGCATCGTCGTCTTCATGCTATCGCTCGGCAACTACCTCACCCCCACCATGCTGGGCGGCAAGGACAGCCTCTGGTTCACGGAAATGATCTATTCGCAGTTCATCGTGCGCTTCAACTGGGAGCTGGGCGCCGCCTTCGGCTTCATGCTGCTGGCTGCGTCGTCCTTCATCATCTGGGCGATGCTGCGGCTGACGGGCCAGACGCTGGAAAGGACGATGGGCTGATGATCCCCACCATTCCCACCCCCCGCGCGCTGAACGTGATCTGGACCGGCTATGTCACGCTCTTCTTCATCTACCTGACGCTCCCGCTGCTGGTCGTCGCCATCTTTGCCTTCAACGACAGCCAGTTCCCGTCCCTGCCGTGGGAGGGGTTCACGCTGGATTGGTTCTTTGGACAGTCAGACCCCAAGATCGGCGTCTTTCACGAGCGCAGCATCCTTGGCGCCATCGGCACCTCGGCCCTTGTCGGCGTTTGCGTCGCGGTCCTCTCGGTCGCCGTCGGCACGTCCAACGCCTTCCTTTTCAACCGCTACAGGTTCCGCCTGCGGGGCCTTCTTTACGTGCTGATGCTCCTGCCGCTGGTCGTGCCGGGGATCGTTCTGGGCATCTCGATCCTGGTCTTTTCGTCGACGGTGGCCAATGGCCTCTGGGACTCCGCCAAAATCGACGCGCAGGTCCTGCGGCCCGGCCTCGTGCTGGTCATCCTCGGCCAGTTTTCGTTCATCACCACCATCGCCACGCTGGTCATCTCGGCCCGGCTGCAGAAATTCGACAAATCGCTGGAAGAGGCGGCACTGAACCTTGGCGCCAATCGGCTGACGGCGGTGCGCACCATTACCATCCCCTTCCTGATGCCCGCCATCGTCGGCGCGGCGGTGGTCGCCTTTCTGATGAGTTTCGAGAATTTCAACACCACGCTCATGCTCGTCGGCTCGGACGCGCCGCTGACCATCGCGATGTTCGACCGCCTGAAAGAAGGCTCGACCCCGCTTCTCAACGCCGTGTCGCTGCTTCTGATGATCGGCTCGTCGTTCCTGGCGCTTGTGATGATCGCCTTTCAGCGGCGCGGTTGAGGCGGCTATTGGTGGCGCAGCGCGTCGATCGGGTTCATCCGGGCGGCGCGGCGCGCGGGGAAATAGCCGAAGATCACGCCGATCACCGCTGAAAACCCGAAGGCCAGCAAGGTGATGACCGGGTCGGGCGAAAACGGAATGTTCAGCAGGTTGGCCCCGATCAGGCCCAGTGTCAGGCCCAGCAGGATCCCGATCAGCCCACCCAAGAGCGACAGCACCGTCGCCTCCACCAGGAACTGCGTCAGCACCTGCGGCTCGGTCGCGCCCACGGCCAGGCGAATGCCAATCTCGCGCGTGCGCTCGGTCACCGACACCAGCATGATGTTCATGATCCCAATCCCGCCCACCAGCAGGCTGACCGCCGCGACGGCGGATAAAAGCCCCGTAAGAACGCTGGTGATGCCGGTCAGCATCGAGGAGATCTGCTTCATGTCGAAGACGTTGAAATTATCCTCCTCGCCATAGGAAATGCGCCGCCGCTCGCGCATCAGCCGCTCGATATCGGCCTGCGCCTTTTCGGTGGAAATGCCGTCCTTGACCGCAGCAAAGATCATCGACACGTCCTGATTGCCCGCCACCCGGCGGTGAAAGGCGCGGATCGGCATCAACAGCCGGTCATCCTGATCGCTGCCGAAACTCGATGCCCCCTTGGCCTCCAGCACGCCGATCACGCGGCAGGAAATCTGGTTCAGCCGGATCACCGCGCCCAAGGGGCTGGCGGCACCGAAGAGCTCCTTTCGCACCGTCTCGCCCAGGATGCAGGCCGCCGTGCCGCTGCGCAATTCGCTGTCATAGAATTCGCGCCCCTCCGACACCGGCGATTGCGTGGCAACCAGATAGCGGTTGTCGGTTCCGGTGACGGTGGTCGAGTAATTCGTGTTGCCGTAGATCGCCGTCATCACGGACGACACGGCGGGCGTCGCCACATTGACGCTGCCGATCTGCGTCTCGATGGCCTCCACGTCCTTCAGCGTCAGGCTGGGCGCGCTGACCGGCGCGCCGCCCGGCCCCGATTGCGCCTGCCCGGGCCGGATCATCAGCAGGTTGGTCCCCAGCTTGGACACGTCCGATTGCACCTGCGCGGTCGAGCCTTGGCCCACCGTCACCATCGCGATCACCGCCGCCACGCCGATGACGATGCCCAGCACCGTCAGAAAGGACCGCATCGCGTTACGCAGGATCGCTTGCAGGGCCAGTCGGACCGTCTCAAGAAACATGCGCCGCCTCCCGCGCCCTGTCCGGCAGGACGGTATCGGATTCGATCTGCCCGTCGACGAAATGGATCAGGCGCTGCGCGTATGTGGCCATGTCCGGCTCGTGCGTGACCATGACGATGGTGATGCCATCATCGCGGTTCAGCCGGGTCAGCAGGTCCATGATCTCGCCGCTGCGCGCCGTGTCCAGGTTGCCCGTCGGCTCATCCGCCAACAGAACATCGGGCCGCGTCACAATGGCGCGCGCGATGGCGACGCGCTGTTGCTGCCCGCCCGACAGCTGCGACGGATCATGCCCCTCGCGCCCGTCCAGCCCGACACGGGCCAGCGCCTCGCGCGCCAGCGCGCCCCGCTCGGCGCGGGCCATGCCCTGATAGATCAACGTTAGCTCGACATTGTCCAGCGCCGAGGTGCGCGCCAGCAGGTTGTATCCCTGAAAGACAAAGCCCAGATAGTTGCGCCTCAGCAGCGCCCGCTGATCGCGCCCCAGATCGCCCACCTCATGACCCAGAAACCGGTAGCTGCCGCTGGTCGGCGCATCGAGGCAGCCGATCACGTTCATCGCCGTCGATTTGCCCGACCCGCTGGGGCCCATGATGGCGACGAACTCGCCGCTTTCAATCGTCATGTGCACATCGCGCAGCGCATGGACCTCGGCATCGCCCGCGCCATAGGTCTTGGTGATGCCCTTCAGGGCAATCAGCGGCGCGTCCCTCATTCGGTTGCCAAGTCCACGACCAGCCGGTCGCCCTCGCTGAGGGGTCCGCCGGTGATCTGGGTCAGCATCCCGTCCGATGCGCCCACGGTGATCTCGGCAGGGGCGATCCCGCCCGCCTTAAGCACCCAGACCGTGCGCACACCGCCGGTATTCTCGGCCGTGCTGGCCGGGGCGTTCGACGGACGGCGCAGCACCATGCCCAGCAGACCGCCCCCGCTCGCCTCCTCGTCCTCCTCGGGTTCGGCGGGCGGGGCAAAGCGCAGCGCGGCGTTGGGCAGGGCCAACGCATCCTCGATCTGCGCCACGGTGATCTCGGCGGTCGCCGTCATGCCGGGGCGCAGCAGCAGATCGGCATTGTCGATGGTCAGGATGCCCGTATAGGTCACCACCCCGTCAATCGTCTGCGAGGCATAGCGCAATTCCGAGATTTCCGCCGGAAAGCTGAGGTCCTGATAGGCCTCGACGGTGAACTCGGCCACATCGCCCACCTTGACCTTGCCGATATCGGCCTCGTCGATATCCACCTGCAGCTCCATGCGCGTCAGATCCTCGGCGATCGAGAAGAGCACCGGCGCCTGCAGCGACGACGCCACGATCTGCCCGACATCCACGTTGCGCTCAAGCACCACCCCGTCGATGGGCGAGCAGATGCAGGCCTTGGCCAGGTTCGCCTCGTCCACCTTCAGATCGGCGGCGGCGACGCGCATATCGGCCTCGGCACTGGTCAGCGCGGCCTCGGCGCGGGTCAGCTTGGCCCGCGCGGCCAGAACCGTCTGCGCCGTGGTCACGCCGCGCCGGTCCAGCTCGACCGCGCGGTCGTAATCGTCGCGCGATTCGGTCAGCGTCGCCTGCGCCTCCTTGATGCGGGCCTCGCGCGCGGCCAGCGTGGCGCGGCTATGCTCCAGCTGCGCCTCCAGCTTATCGGTGTCCAGCTCGGCCAGTACCTGACCGTTGCTGACGGGGCTGTTGTAATCCACCGCAACGCTGCGGATCGTGCCGCTCAGCTCGCTGGATATCTCGACCAGATTGGTCGGCTCGACCGTGCCGGTGGCGGTGACCGTCACCGTGATCGGGCTGCGCACCACCGGCTGCGCGCTATAAAGCGCGCCATCCTCCGCCGCGCCGCCCACCAGCCACAGCCAGCCGCCACCCAGGACAGCTGCGGCCAGGGCCAGCCCGATAAGCCAGCGGCGCGCGGAATGACCGCCGCCCCCTTGGGCGACGATCTGGTCTATGCCGGTCTTTTGCCGCGCGGCCATGGCGCGCCTCCTTGTATCAAGCCTTCCGCCTCGGTCTGCCGGATGCGCGCGGCGCCGGCCATGATGCAAATCCAACGGGCCATCTGCTCAGGCCCGCGCAATCAATCCAGCTCGTCAAAGGCGCGCATCGCCTCGACGCCATAGACGGTGGACGGCCCGCCCCCCATCATGATCGCGACGCCGACCATCTCGGCCACCTCCTCGCGCGTGGCGCCGGCCTTGCGCAGCGCGGCGACATGGGCGGCGATGCACCCGTCACAGCGCGCGGCGATGGCGATGCCCATGGCAATCAGCTCCTTCACCTTACGGGACAGAGCGCCGTCCTTGGTCGCCGCGCCCACAAGCTCGCCAAAGGCCTTCATCTGCTCGGGAATGTCGCCTTTCAGCTTGCGGTATCCGTCGTGATATTCGCTGGCGATCTCGGTGTAGTTCTTCATGGAAATGGTCCTTTCGATGGATTTGCCCGACGCCTACGGCGTCCCGTTGGGCCGGGTTTGATTTTCGTCAATTTGCGGACCGCTCGGGGGCCAGCCGGTCCCAGACGCGCTCGGCCACTTTTGCCGCCGGGCCATCGCAGCGCACCCGCACCCAGGTGACCGCGCCCACATCGCGCGTCGCCATTTCCGCCAGCACCCTGGCATCCGCGTCCGACGCGTCATTCCGGCGCGCCTCGACGCGGCCCCTCAGAGTGTCCAGCCCGCCCTCCAGCCAGATTCCGTCAAAGCACAGGCCTGCCGCCACGGCTTCGTAGGCGGCGCGGTCCTCAGGGTTCAGATGCGTGGCGTCCATGATGACGGACATCCCGGCAGCCAGGTAGTTCTCCGCCTCGGCGCGCAGCCGCGCGTAGACGCGTGCGCCGACCTCTGGCGCGTAGGCCTCATCCGGCAGCGGCTCCAGGGCCGGCACGCCGAACATGCGCTTGCGCTCCACATCGCTGCGCAGGTGCCGCGCGCCGGGCGGCGGGGCCAGCCGATGCGTCACCGCGCGCGCGATCGTCGTCTTGCCGGTGCCCGACAGCCCGCCGATCGCCACCAGCCGGGGCGGCACGGGGTCAAGGCACGAGAGCGCCAGATCCAAGTACGCTTCCGCCGCAGAATGGGCCGCCCGGTCCTCGGGGTGCAGCCGGTAGGCCTGAATACCCACCATCGCGCGGATTGCCGCCCGCAGCCCCAGGAACAAGGGCAACGCCCGCAGGCCCGCCGGATCGAAGGCGGAATCAGTGTCTATATAGCTGTTCAGGGTCTGATTGGCCGCCTGCATCAACCCGCGCTGCATCATGTCCATCAGCAGAAACGCCAGATCATAAAGCGTGTCGCAAGTGCCCAATTGCTCGTCGAATTCCAGCGCATCGAAGGGCGTCGGCACACCGTCCATCAGCACGATATTGCGCAGGTGCAGATCGCCGTGGCAGCGTCGGACATGCCCCGCCTCGGCGCGGGCGCGCAGAATGGGCGCGGCGGCCTCGAACTGGCGCCGCAGCCCCGCATCCAGCGCGGAAATCCGCGCCGCGCCAAACTCGACCTTCATGTCGGCAAAGGCCGCCTGCATCTGTCGCATGACCCCTTCGATCAGGCCGGCGCCATCCACCTCGCGCTGCGGGCTGGCGGCGTGATAGCGGGCGATGGCTGCGCCCATCTCGCGCGCCATCTCCCCCGTCAGATCGCCCCGTGCGGCGACATTCGACATCTCGTCCGAGGCCGGAAACCGCCGCATTCGCAACAGCCAGTCGACCGGCGCGCCATCGCCGCCCACGGCCAGCGCGCCCGCGCTGTCCCGCGTCACCGGCACCAGATCTCGGTAGATGCTGGGCGCAAACCCCTTGTTCAGCTCCAGCTCGCGCGCCAGCATCTGGCGGCGCAGATCGGGCGTGGAGTAATCGAGGTAATCATACCTGACCGCCCGCTTCATCTTGTAGGCCGTGTCCTGCGTCAGAAAGACCAGCGCGCCATGCGTCTCGATCACCTCCGCCACAGCGCCCGCCTCCAGCGCCCCCCGCGAGGACAGGAACGCCGTCACCTCGGCCTGCGACTTGCCGTCCTGCGCCATTTCCCTCAACCCCCCGTTGCCGGATCATATTTGGTCGGCAGCATAAACGTCGCGCACCCCCCCGCGCCTTGACCTCGCGCAATCGCGGGGCCGCATCGCCACGGGAAGGGCCGCTGCGAGACACGCCTTTCTCGCTATCGCCGTGGAACATCCCGGCCCCGGCGCAGTTGATCCGCTGCAAGAGGGACGCCGCCCAGATGAATGACCAGACCAAAAAACAGCCGCGTATCTGCGTGCTGATGAATGCCGGCTCGGGCAAGAAGGATGCAGACCGCGCCAGGAGCCGGATCGGCGACGCGTTCCGCGACGTGGGCCGGCCCGCCGAAATACGCCTGATGGCCAAGGGCGACCAGATTGAGGAAACGGCGCAAACCGCGCTCAAGGATGGCTTTGACATCATCGTCGCGGCGGGCGGTGACGGCACCATCGCGGGCATCGCGGGCGTGCTGCGCGGGCAGGGGACGCCGATGGGCATCATCCCTTTGGGCACATTCAACTATTTCGCCCGCTCGCTCGACATCCCGCAGGAGGTCGAAGAGGCCGTCCAGCTCATTGCCACTGGCGCGCGGCGGCCCGTGCGCATCGGCACGATCAATGGCCGCACCTTCCTGAACAATGCCAGCCTTGGTGCCTATCCCGCCATCCTGCGCACCCGCGAGGAGACGTATCGCAAATGGGGCCGCAGCCGCGTGGCGGCCTATTGGTCGGTGCTGATCACGCTGGTCACGCTGCGCCGTCCGCTGAAACTCAGGATCGAGGCAAGTGGGCAGACCACCTCCCACCGGACGCCTCTGGCCTTCGCCGTCAACAACGCCTTCCAACTCGAGCAGATGGGGCTGGAGGGCCGCGAGAATATCGCAAGGGGGCAAATCGCGCTCTTCGTTGCGCCCGATACGGGCCGCTGGGGGATGCTGCGCAACGCGTTTGCGCTGGCGATGGGCCGCGCGCAGCGCGATGTCGAGTTTCACCTGATCGCCGCCGACCACATCGACATTCAAACGGACCGGCGCGGATGCGACGTCGCCTGCGATGGCGAGCGGGCGCGGATGCGCGCCCCCTTCGGTCTGCGCGCAATCGAGGATGAGCTGACCGTGATCGTCCCCGAGGACCGGCAGGACGGCACCAGATGAGCCGAATCCTGCACCTTTCCGATCTGCATTTCGGCCGCGCCCGCCCCGAATTACTGGACCCGCTGATCGCGCAGATCAATGATCTCGCGCCCAATCTGGTCGCCATTTCGGGCGATCTGACCCAGCGCGCCCGCTCGGCCCAGTTCCGCGAGGCGCAGGCCTTCATCGACGCGCTGGACGCGCCGGCGCTGGTCGTGCCCGGCAATCACGACATCCCCCTGCATGATCCGATCAGCCGCATCCTGCACCCCTGGCGCAACTATCGCCGCGTCATCTCGCAGGATCTGGAGCCCGAGCATTTCGACGACCGCATGGTCGTTCTGGGCGTCAACACGGTCAACCGGTTTGCCCATCAAAGCGGGCGGTTCTCCCGTTCGGCGCTGGCCCGCATCGAACGCGCGTTTGATGAGGCCGGCCCGCGCACCCGCGTCATCGTCGCGCATCACCCGCTGGAACATCGCGCAACCGATACTAAGAAACCGATGCGCGGGGCAGACCGCGCCGCGAACCGCCTGGCCGAGCTGGGGGCCGATCTGATCCTGACCGGGCATCTGCACAGTTGGCGCGCCGCGCCCTTCGCGCATCGGGACGGGCGGCGCTCGGTCCTGCAGGTCCATGCGGGCACCGGCCTGTCCACGCGGCTGCGCGGCGAGGAAAACGATTTCAACCTGATCGAGACCGCGCCCGAGGCCATCACCGTCACGCGCTACGCCGCTGGGATGGGCAACGAGGTGTTTGCCATCGTCGAGTCCCGCCGGTTCGAGGCCGACCATTCAGGCTGGGCGCTGATCTCCACGGACTGAGCCGCAGCCTTGCACCGCGCCCGTCCTGCCCCCAGATAGAATCCAACCCATCCGCAAAAGAGGGCCGCCATGCGCTACTCCGTTCTCGATCTCGCCCCCGTCCCCGAGGGCAGCGATACCTGCACCGCCATCGCGAATTCCGTCGCCCTCGCGCAAAAGGCCGAGGGCTGGGGCTATCACCGCTATTGGCTGGCCGAGCATCACAACATGCCCGGCATCGCCAGCGCCGCGACCTCGGTGCTGATCGGCCATATCGCGGATGCGACACGCTCCATGCGCATCGGGGCAGGGGGCATCATGTTGCCCAATCACGCGCCGCTGGCGATTGCCGAGCAATTCGGCACGCTGGCGACAATCCATCCCGGCCGGATCGATCTGGGCCTTGGCCGTGCGCCCGGCGGCGACATGGCGGTCGCCCGCGCTCTGCGCCGGGGGCTTGAGCAGGACCGCTTTCCCGAGGATGTGATGGAGCTGATCCAGTATCTGGGCGATGCGCCCCCCGGCGCGCCCGTCGCCGCCCATCCCGGCCAGGGCACCCATGTCCCTGTCTGGATCCTCGGCAGCAGCCTCTATGGCGCGCAGCTGGCCGCTCATTTGGGCCTGCCCTACGCCTTCGCTTCGCATTTCGCACCCGACGCGCTGGATCAGGCGCTGGAGATCTACCGCGAACGGTTCCAGCCGTCCGAGCATCTGGAGCGGCCCTATTTCATGCTGGCCGCCAATATCTTTGCCGCCGAGAGCGATGCCGAGGGCGCTTACCTGCGCACCTCCATGCAGCAGGCCTTCGCCCGCCTCCGGACCGGCAAGCCTGGCAAGCTACCCGCGCCGGTGGACGATATCGAGGCCGCCATTGGCGCTGACATGACGCGCGCCGTGGGCCATGCCCTGCGCGTTACCGCGACCGGCAGCAAGGCATCGGTGCGCGCCGCCCTTGAGGAGATGCAAGCGCGCTATGCGCCGGATGAGATGATCCTGACCGGCCAGATCCATGACCCGGACGCGCGGCAGAGATCCTTCCAGATCGCCGCCGAGGTTCTATCGGACATGGCCGAAGAAAAAGCCGCCTAGCCGCTGGGGCATCCTGCCCCGGCATCAATCCAGGCCTGCGTCAGCGCGCCAAAACGCTCCTGACTGCCTGGGGCAGGCTCGCGACCCTCGCCTGGCGCCCAGCCCCAGCCGACCAATCCGTCATTGGCGTTATGGTCCTGCAACTCGGCCAGGCTTTTGCCGCCATTGCGCTCGGGGTCTTTGATCTGCGCGCAGATCTCGGGCAGCGTCAACCCAATCCACCCCATCGACAGCGGCGCAAGGTGCCACGGCTGATGCCCCGGCACCGACCCTTCGGCGCCCACATATTCCACGTTCTCGGCCCCGTGGCAGGTGGTGCAGCGCATCCCCGGCGCGCCAAAGCCGCTTTCCCCGCCGCGCACGACCGGCGGCTGATGCAACGCCAGATCATCCCCCTGCCGCGGCGTGCCATCGACCGGGTGGCAATTCAGACAGCGCGGATGCTGCAGCACCTTGCCCATTTCGGTAAAGATCGCGGCGGCGCGCTCGGCCTCGTCCTCGATCGCGGCAAAGCTTTCGGGCGCGGCCAGATCCTCGGCCAGCGCGGGCAGGGCCAGGAAGGACAGGGCGATCCATGCGGGTTTCATCATGGCAAACATCCTCATCACACCGCCCCCCGCGCAAAGGGCAACTGATAGGGCATATCCCCCGTGAGCGCGCGCCACGCATTGGCCACGGCGGGCGCGATGGGCGGCGTGCCTGGCTCACCCACGCCCGTCGGGTCCTCCTCACTCTGGATGATCGACACCTCTATTTGCGGCATCTCGCCGATGCGCAGCATGGGGTAGCCGTCATAGTTGGACTGCCGCACGCGGCCCCCCTCATCCAGCGTGATCTCGTCATGGAGGATACTGCCAAGGCCAAAGCCTATGCCGCCTTCCATCTGGGCGCGCACCACGTCAGGCGTCACCGCCAGCCCGCAATCCACGGCGCACCAGACGCGGGTGACATGCGGGCTGCCGTCCCGGTCCTCGACCTCGGCGATCTGCGCGACATAGCTGCCGAAACTGCGCACCACGGCGACGCCCATGCGCTTGTCGCCCATGCCGGGGCCGGACCATCCGGCCATCTCGGCCACCCGGCTCAGCACGGCGGCATCACGGGGCCGGTCCTCGCGCATCAGGGCAAGGCGGCCCTCGACCGGATCATTGCCCCCGGCCTCCAGCACCCGGTCCAGAAATGTCTCGACCGCGTAAGCCGTATGCGTATGCCCGACCGAGCGCCACCAGAGCGTGGGCACCCCCGCATCCATCTGCGCCCAGCTGAGCCGGGTGTTGGGCAGATCATAGGCCAGATCGTTCGATCCCTCGTAAGATGTGGGGTCCAGCCCGTCCTTCATCATCATGGCAAAGGGCGTATCGGCGATGATCGACTGGTTCGCCACCGTGTTGAGCCAGGCGGTGATGTTGCCATCGGCGTCCAGCCCCGCCTTGAGGTGATGCGCCGTCAGGGGCCGGTAATAGCCCGCCTGCATGTCGTTCTCGCGCGTATAGACCAGCTTGTAGGTGCCTGGCCCGGCCGCCTTGGCGACATTGGCCAGCTCGGCGGCGAAATGGCTGTCCGGCGTTGCCCGGCGGCCAAAGCTGCCACCCGCGAACATCGTGTGCATATCGATTTTGCCGGGCTCCATGCCCAGAACGCCGCCCATCGTCTGGCGGCTGATCGTCGGGATCTGCTCCCCGGCCCAGACCTCGGCGCCGTCGCCCCTCAGCTCGATCACGCCGTCCAGCGGCTCCAGCGCGGCATGGGCGAGGTAGGGAAAGAGGTAATCGGCCTCGATCACCTCGGCGGCGTTTTGCAGCGCCGTATCGACGTCGCCCGCCGCCTCGGCCACCTTGGCCGTGCCGCGCGCCGCTTCGGCAAAGACGCGGGCGATCTCGTCCGACGACCGCGTCTCGGCGCCGCTCTCGTCCCACTCGACGCTCACCGCATCGCGGCCCTTGAAGGCGGCAAAGGTGTTCGCCGCATAAACGGCGATGCCCGACGGCACCTGCCGCACGGCGCTGACACCGGCAATTTCCATCGCCGCGCTGCCGTCCAAGGATGCCACCACGGCGCCGAATTTCGGCGGGTGGACCATGGCGACCACCTGCATCCTCTCGCGGTAGACGTCGATGGAGAACTGCGCACTGCCGTTGGTCTTGGCCTCTGAATCGAGGCGCGTCACGCTCTCGCCGCCGATAAGCGTAAACTCCGCCGGGTCCTTGAGCGTGGGGTTCTCCGGCACCGGCATACCCGCCGCCGCCTCGGCCAGCGCGCCAAAGCCCGAGGATTTGCCGCTGCCGTCATGCGCCACCACGCCCTTGGTCACGGTGATCTCGCCCGCTGGTACGCCCCACTGCTCGGCCGCCGCCGCGACCAGCATCGCGCGCGCCGCCGCGCCCGCCTGCCGCATCGTCATGTAACTGTTGGACAGGCCGGTCGAGCCGCCTGTGCCCTGCACGCCGAATGCGGTGTTCACATATAGCTCGGGGTTCACCGGCGCCTGCTCGGCCCGCATCTGGGACCAGTCGGCATCCATTTCCTCGGCCACGAGGATCGGCAGGCCGGTATTGGCGCCCTGGCCGATCTCGATATGCTTGACCAGCACGGTCACACTGTCATCGGGCGCGATCCGCACGAAGGCATTGGGGGCAAACCCCTCTTCAGCGGCGCTTGCCCGCGCCTTGGGCGCGAGGTAGAGGCCCAGAACCAGACCGGCAGAGCCGGCCAGAAATCCGCGCCTTGTGGGGCGGGGGGCGGCGATTGACTTGATACTCGGATGCATGGCTTACCCTTCCAGACTGTCTGAGGCCTGGCGGATCGCCTGGCGGATACGGGCATAGGTCGCGCAGCGGCAGATATTGCCGGCCATCGCGTTGTCGATATCCTCATCAGTGGGCTTGGGCAGCTCCTGCAGCAGGGCTGTCGCGGCCACCACCTGGCCCGATTGGCAATACCCGCATTGCGGCACGTTGATCTCTACCCAGGCGGCCTGAACCGCCTCGGCCTCGGGGCCTTCCAGCGCCTCTATGGTGCGCACATCCGCGCCCTCCAGCGTGCCGATGGGCGTCACGCAGGACCGGCGCGTCATGCCGTCCAGCAGCACGGTGCAGGCGCCGCATTGCGCGATGCCGCAGCCGAATTTCGTGCCGGTCAGGCGCAGCTCATCGCGCAGCGCCCACAGCAGGGGTGTCTCGGGGTCGGCGTCCAATGTCACCGGCGCGCCGTTGACGGTCATTGATATGGCCACGGGGCTCTCCTTTGGCGGGTGCGACAGGATGTAGCACACAGCCAAGGGATGACGAGGGCGACGCGGGGTAAATCAGGGAGCTCGGTTAGCTACCCCCTGATCTCAAGCCGTTTTTTTGCGGCGTCCCAGCCGGGCGATCATCGCAAAGAAGAGCGGCACGAAGAGAACGCCCAGCACGGTGCCGGTGATCGTCCCCGACAGCACGCCCGACCCGATGGCCGTCCGCCCGCCCGAGCCTGCCCCGGAGCTGAGGACCAGCGGCAGAACCCCGAGGCTGAAGGCCATCGAGGTCATCAGGATGGGGCGGAACCGCTGGCGTGCGGCATCGACGGCGGCCTCGTATATACTCTCGCCCGCCTCGCGTTTATCCCGCGCGAATTCCACGATCAGAATCGCGTTCTTGCCCGTCAGGCCAATCACCGTCAGCAGGCCGACCTGAAAGAAAACGCCATTCTCGAACCCGCCCAGCCACGCGCCCCCCAACGCGCCGACAATGCCCACAGGCATGGCCAGCATCACCGCAAAAGGGATAGACCACGACTCGTAAAGCGCCGCCAGCGCAAGGAAGATCGCGGCCAGCGACAGCCCGTAAAGCAGCGGCGCCTGACTGCCCGATTCCTGCTCTTCCAGTGACAGACCCGTCAGCGAGATCTGGAAGCCGGGCGGCAGTTGCCCGGCCAGCCGCTCGATCTCGGCAATCGCGTCGCCGGTCGACACCCCCGGCGCGGGCGAGCCTTGAATCTGCATCGCGGGCACGCCGTTATAGCGGTTCACACCCTGCGGCCCGTAGGTCCACGCCGCATCGACAAAGTTGGAAAACGGCACCAACCCGCCATTTGCGTTGCGCACGCGCCATTTCTCGATATCCGACGGCACCGCGCGCGCATCCGCCTCGCCCTGCACATAGACCCGCTTGATCCGGCCCTCATCGACGAAATCGTTGACATATTGCCCGGCCCAGGCGGTGCTCAGCAAACTGCCCACATCGGTCGCCGAAACGCCCATCGCCCCGGCGCGCCGCCAGTCGATATCAAGGTTGAACTGCGCCGCATCCTCCAGCCCGTTGGGCCGCGCGCTGGCGATCAGCGGGCTTTCCGCCGCCATGCCCAGCATCTGGTTGCGCGCCTCCAGGAGCTGCTCATGGCTCTGCCCGCCGCGCGCCTGAATGTAGAAGTCAAAGCCCGACACGTTGCCCAGCTCAATCACCGAGGGCGGCACAATGGGAAAGACCATCGCCCCCTGTATCTGGCTGAACGCGCCGAAGGCCCGGCCCGCCAGCGCCTGCACGCTTTGCGCCGCCTCCTCGCGTTCTTTCCAATCCTTGAGCCGCACGAAAGCCAGACCCAGGTTCTGCCCCTGCCCCGAGAAGCTGAACCCCGCCACGCCGAACACGCTCTGCACGACATCGCTTTCCTGCGTCAGGAAATAATCCTCGACCTGCTTGACCACGTCCAGCGTCTGCTCGGTCGTGGTGCCGGTTGGCCCCTGAATCAGCGTAAAGAGGATGCCCTGATCCTCTTCGGGCAGGAAACCCTGCGGCGTGCGCATGAAAAGGCCCACCATCACCGCAACAATAGCCAGATAGACGATGGCCAGCCGCACGGGCCGCTTGACGATGCCGCCCACGCTGGCGGTATAGCCGCCCAGCAGTTTGTCGAAGCCGGTGTTGAACCAGGCAAGGGGGCCGCGCTTGTGCCCGCCATGATCCTTGGACTTCAGCAGTGTCGCGCAGAGCGCCGGGGTCAGCGTCAGCGCTACCAGGACCGATAGCGCCATGGCCGAGATAATCGTGACCGAGAATTGCTGATAGATCACCCCGGTCGAGCCGGGAAAGAACGCCATCGGCACAAAGACCGCCGACAGCACCACGCCGATGCCGATCAGCGCCCCGGTGATCTGGTCCATCGACTTGCGCGTCGCCTCCTTGGGGCCGAGGCCCTCCTGCTCCATGATCCGCTCGACGTTCTCGACCACCACGATGGCGTCATCGACCAGAAGGCCGATGGCAAGAACCATGGCCAGCATGGTCAGCGTGTTGATGGAATACCCCATCAACGACAGCACCCCGAACGTGCCCAAGAGGACCACAGGCACCGCCAGCGTCGGGACCAGCGTCGCGCGCAGGTTCTGCAGGAAAAGATACATCACGAGGAAGACGAGGATGATCGCCTCGACCAGCGTCTTGACCACCTCCTCGATCGAGATCTCGACGAAGGGCGTTGTGTCATAGGGGATCACGTATTCGATTCCCTCGGGAAAGAACTGGGCCAGCTCCTCGACGCGGCTTTCCACCGCTGCCGCCGTGTCCAGGGCGTTGGCGCCCGGCGCCAGGCTGATCGCCAGACCCGAGGCCGCCTGCTGGTTGAAGCGCGAGATGGTGCCGTAATTCTCCGCCCCGATCTCTACCCGCGCCACGTCATTGACCAGAACGAGTCCGCCATCCGTCTCGGCCCGGATCACGATCTGGCGAAAGTCCTCGGGCGTGGTCAGCAGCGATTGCGCGGTGATCGTGGCGTTCAGTACTTGCCCCTCGACCGCGGGCCGCGAGCCGAACTCACCGGCCGAGATCTGCGCATTCTGCGCCTGAACCGCGCGCACCACGTCCGCCGGCGTCAGCTCAAACGCGGCCAGCTTGGACGGGTCCAGCCAGATGCGCATGGCGTATTGCGCGCCGAAGACGCGCACATTGCCGACACCGTCCACGCGGCTCAGCTCGTTCACCATGTTGGTCTCAAGGTAGTCGCCCAGATCGGTCGCGTCATAGCCGCCGCTTTCCGAGATCAGCGCGATGACCATCAGGAACCCGGCCGAGGATTTCTCAACCGTCACGCCCTGCCGCTGCACCGTTTCGGGCAGAAGGGCAGTGGCCTGCGCCAGCTTGTTCTGCACCTGCACCTGCGCGATGTCGGGATCGGTCCCCGTCTCGAAGGTCAGGGTGATACTGGCCCCGCCGGCACTGGTGGAACTGGACGAGATATAGCGCAGCCCGTCGAGGCCGGTCATCTGCTGCTCGATCACCTGCGTCACGGTATTGGCCACCGTATCGGCGCTGGCACCAGGATAGGCGGCACTGACCGACACCGTGGGCGGCGCGATCTGGGGATATTGCGCAACCGGCAGCGTCAGAATGGACAGAACACCGATCCCCATGATGAAGATCGAGATGACCCAGGCGAAAATCGGGCGGTCGATAAAGAAACGGGCCATGCGTGGGGCGCTCCGGTCAGGATCGGGTCGGGTGGAATGCGGCGCGGGGCCGCATCATTCGGCGGGCTGTTCTGCGGCGTCTTCGGCATCTCCGGGCACGGCGCTTGGCTCGGTATCCGGCTCTGCCGCAGGCTCGGCGCTGGCCTCTGCCTCGCCCTCAGTCTCAGCCTCTGGCGCGGCGCGCTCTTCGGCGACGACGGTCGCGCCGGGTACGGCCTTTTGCAGGCCGGTCACGACGACGCGGTCGCCATCCTCCAGACCCTCGCTGACCACCCAGTCCTGTCCGCGATCCTGCAGCACCGTCAGAACGCGCTGTTCGACCACACCATCGGCATTCACCACCAGCGCGGTGGGCTGGCCGCGCCGGTTGCGGCTGATCCCTTCCTGCGGGACCAGTATGCCGCCACGGGCGATCCCGTTGGGCATCTCGGCCTGCACATACATGCCGGGCAACAGCAGCTTGTCGGGATTGGCAAACTCCATGCGCAGCACGACGACGCCGGTCAGCGGATTGACCACCGGCTCGGCGGCGGTCAGCATCCCGGTCTGCTCAAAAACCGTGCCATCGGCCAGCGTCAGGCGCACCTCCTGCGCGCCCTCGCCCACCCGCGCACCCATATTGCCGCGCCGGAAATCCAAGAGCTCGGCGGCAGATTGCGTCACGTCCACATAAACCGGGTCGATATTGCGCACCGTGGCCAGCGGCGTCTGCTGGCTGGCGGTGACCAGCGCGCCCGGGCTGACCATCGAGCGTCCGATCTCGCCCGACAGACGCGCGCGGATCTCGGTGCGGTCCAGCTCGATCTCGGCCGATTTCAGCTGCGCCTCGGCGGCCTGCAGGCTTGCCACCGCGCCGTCGCGGGCGGCAATCGCGCTATCCAGCGCCTGCTCGCTCACCACGTTGCGCTCGCTCAGCGTTTCCAGTCGGCCCGCCTCGCGCTCGGTCGCCTTGACTTGCGCCTGCGCCTGCGCGACGGCGGCACGGGCCTGCGCTACGGCGGCGTCATATGTGGCCGGGTCGATCTTGTAGAGCACATCGCCCGCCTCGACGCGCCCGCCCTCGTCAAAAAGCCGCTCGGTGATGATGCCCGCCACCTGCGGGCGCACCTCCGCCTCGGCCGAGGCGACGACGCGGCCCGGCAGGGTCGAGGTCAGGTCCACATCGCCAGTCTTGACCGTTACCACCGTCACGGCAGGCGGCGGGCGGTCCCCCTGCTGGGCGATGGCCGGCGCGGCCAGCCCCGCGGCGATCAGGATCAGGGGCAGGATGGGTCTGAAATGCAGCATCAAATCACGGGTCCAATCGGCAACAGGCGGGATCGAGCCGGAGAATAGTCTAAACCTCCCGGTTCACAAGGGGGCGGCAGCGGCGCATGCGCCCTGCCCGCCCCCCGGCGCGACAGGTGACGACAAAAGAGGCAAAGACCCGGCGGGCCAAGGCCGCGCGCCCTCAGCGCAGGCCGTTCGCCGCGATCTCGCGCGCCAGCTGGCGCATTACGGCCCCGCGCGCCGCCGCGATATCCCCCGCGCTGAATTCGCCCGTGATCGGCACCGCCAGCGAGAAGAGGCGCGCGCGGTCGCGGCCATTGTCGGGCGCGACGAAATACTGACCCGACATGCGGAACGTGCCATCGGCATAGGCCAGCATCTCTTCGATGCGCAGCTCGACCTCGGCGTCAGGGCGGTCAAGGAACGGCCAGGGCTCGCTCGCCACCCGCGCGCCGGTGATCTGCGCCAGATAGCGTGTCAGCTCCAGCGTGATGGCACGGCCCGGATCATCGGCCCAGAGCAGGCCATCGCCCGCCACGATCTTACCCTCGGGGCCTGACACCCAGATTTCCTCGGAGGCGGCATAGGTGGGCAGGGACACCTCGCGCAGCGAGACCGAGCCGTAGGAGATGCGCTGCGTCGCGCCCGCATCCGCGCGCGGCACGGCCACGCGCTCTTCGGTGCCGCCGCATCCGGCAAGAGTGGCAAGCGCGGCCAGCATGGCGATGGGTGCAGTTTTCATCATGTCGTTACCGTCCTGTCAGCAAGGAATTGGGATTACGTTCAATCGCCCGCGCCAGAGACGATACCGCCTGCGCCGCGCGCTCGACCTCGCGCAGCGCGTTGCGCGCGTCGCGTCCCAGACCGTTATTGGCCTGGTAGCCTTCTATGGTGGTGCCCGCCTGCGCCAGGACAAGGCGCGCCTGCTCGATCAGGCGGGGCAGATCGCGGCTGGCCTCGGCAAAGGTATCGGCGGCATTGCTGGCCGAGTTCAGCGTATCCTTGGCCGTCTCGACCACGCCCGCCTCGCGCAGCTGCACCAGAACCGAGCTCAGCTCGTCCAGCGCGCCGTTCAGGCTATCGGGCAATTCGCGCGTGCTTTGCTGGTTGAGAAAACTGTCGACCGTCGTCAACAACTCGGTCACCTGATCGGCCATCTGGTCGATGGCGACCTCCTCGATATTGGTGGCCACGCCTTCGATCCGCGCGATTAGATCGGGCACGCCCTCGACCGCCGAATTGACGCCTTGTGCCGCCTCGGCGGCATCATCCAGCGCCTTGCCCAGACGCTCGGACAGGGCCGCCTGGTTGAAGCCTTCGATCAGCGTGGCAAGCTGGTCGATCGCGGCGTTCATCTGCCCGGGCAGGGCGCGCACATCGTCGGAATTGATGACACCGCGCGCATCGGTCAGCAGGCCGTTGAGGTTCTCGGGCGCGTCGCGCACCCCCTCGCTGGTGATCAGCGCGTTGATATTGCCCAGAAGGTTGATCGCCTGGTTCATTACCTCTTCGACCGGCAGGTCGTTGATCCGCTGGAACACGCCCTCGGCGGTGGCCGAGACATCGGCGATATCGCTTTGCGTCGTGGGGATGCGCGGGCCGCCATCGTCCATCTCCTGCAGCTCGGCAGGCTCGGCGCCCTCGACTTCGGTCAGCTCCACCTTGAGGCCGCCCGTCAGGATCGACGTGGTCGCCAGCCGCGCGCGCAGCCCGGCCTGCACCCGCTCGGACAGGAAGGCCAGCGCCGTCTCGGCGTTCTGGTCACCCTCGAGGCCCAGCTTGCCCGGCTGGATCGCCAGCGTCGCCAGCAGACGCACCCGGTTGTCGCCAAAACGCTCGGGATCGACCAGACCGTTCAGCGCGCTGACGCGGCCGATCTTCAGACCGGCCAGTTCGACCGGCGCGTCGACCGCGAGGCCCGCGATGTTTTCCTCGAAGACGGCCGAGAGGTTCAGCGTCTCGCCCTCGTCGCCGGCGAAAATGCTGGCCCGCGCCGTCGCCTCGTCGGGATGGACCGTGACCCTCGCCCCCGGCTGCAGCGGCTCGCCGCCCGATACCATGGTGCCGAAGGTCACACCGCCCGAAATCAGCGAGGCGATGGACGAGAAATCCAGCGCCGCGCCGCCAGGGCCCAGCGTGAATGAGAAGCCGGAGGTGTCCCAGAACCGCGTTGCAGTGTCGATCAGCCGGTCATGCGGGGAAAAGATGATCGCCTCGGCCTCGGCGGTGCTGCCATCCTGGCTGATCGCCGTCTTGCCCACCTGGCCGACATTGATCCCCTGATAGAGGATCGGCGCGCCTTCGGTCAGCGACACACCCTGTCCCGCCCGCAGCGTCAGCAGAACGCCCTCCTTGTTCATGCGCTTCAGCGGCGCATCCGCCAGACCCTCGAATTGGTCGACCAGCCCGCCCGGCTCGCTGTCCCAGATACCCTCGATGAAGACGCCCGACAGTACGGTATCGAGGCCCGACACTCCCTGCGCCGTCACCTCGGGGCGCACGACCCAGAATTGCGCCTGATCATCGACATATTCGGCCACATCCGCATTCAGCCGCACCGAAACCAGCACGCTGCCCAGCCCTTGGGAAAATCCGACCTCTTCGACCATGCCGACGGTCACGTCGCGGTAGTGCAGCTCGGTCGAGCCTGCCGCGATACCCGAGGCGTTCTCGAACGAGATCTCGATCAGCGGGCCGCGGTCCATATAGGTCTTGACCGCGACGCCCAGCACCGCGACCAGCGCGATCAGGGGCACGACCCAGATGATCGAGACCCGCCGGAACGGGCTCTTGCCCGCCGATTTGACCGGAGGGGGGGGCGGTGTGCTGTCGGTCTGTGTCACGCCGTATGTTCCTTTTCTGCGCCGGTCCGGTCCGCACCGGATGGGGCGGGATGGGGCGGCACGGGCCGGCGCCCTGTGTCCCATATCAGGCGACTGTCGAAGTTCTGAGCAGATATCATGGTAAAGATAACCGACAAGGCGAAAAATATACTTGCCCGTCCGGGTGTGATATTCACCAGCGTCTGAAGCTGCACCAGTGAGGAGAGGACCGCCACGACGAAAACGTCGATCATCGACCAGCGGCCGATATATTCCACGATCTCATACAGCTTCTGTCGCAGACCGTCCGAAATCTGCGGCCCCTGCCGCACGCCGATCACCAGGCCCAGAATGATGACGAACTTGCCCACCGGAATGACGGCACTGGCCAAGAGGATGATGAAGGCCACGCCCCACGCCCCATGATGTGCCAGGTCGACCGCACCGCCGATGATCGTATTGCTCTGCGTGCTGACCAGCGTCTTGGTCTCCAGCATCGGGTAAAGGTTGCCGGGGATGTAGCAGGCCACGCCCAAGAGCCACCACGCCATCACCTTTTGCAGCGACATCGGATCGCGCGACTGGATCTTGCCGCCGCAGCGGGGGCAGATCTCGGTGCCGGCAGGCGACACGCGGGTGCAGCGTTTGCACCCGATCAAGTTCATCTCCTTGGCTGTTTTCATGGTTCGAGCGACTTCCAGATCGAATAGCGGCACATCAGCACGTCGGTGGCCACGACGACGATCATCAGGATCGCGAACATCCAGGCGGCGGGGCCAAGGCTGACCTCGGCCATATCGGCAAGTTTTACCAGGGCCACGGCGCAGCCGATGGCAAAGATCTCGGCCATGGACCAGGGTGTCAGATCCTCGGCCAGCCGGAAGGCATGGCGCGCGAAGGGCGCGGGCGGCTTGTCCTGAATCACGGGCACGAGCACGTAGATCAGCAGCGACAGGCGGATCATCGGGATGATGACGATGAAGGCCAGGATGGTCGGCGCCAGAACCGCCAGAGGCCCGGTAAACGCAAAGCTGGTCTGGATGATCGAGGTGCCATGGGTCAGACCACCCGCCCCGATCGACAGGAATGGAAAGAACATCGCCCCGGTGATCAGGATCAGGATGCTGGCCGCCATGGCGATCAGCCACTTGCCTGCCTTGTTGCGCGGCGCGATCAGAACGGTATGGCAGCGCTGGCAATAGGCGCGTTCGTCCTTTTGCACCTGCGGGACCGAGTAGACGAGGTCACAATGCGGGCAGGCAATCAGCCTCTCGAGCGGATCGGTCGGGCCTGCCTGGGCCATATGGTCGGTTTGCGTCATAGCGGCCCATTGTCGTCGCACTGGGCGCAGACCGCAAGCGGTTGGGGCTGTGGCGGCCCTCCCAATGTCGTGAGGGGCTGCGCGCGGTGGTTTTTAGCGGTGATTTGAGGTGACCGACCTGCGCCGACCATTTTGATCGCAGCCGGCACCGTAAATGCAACGGAGCTAGGGATGCCCGATTGATGGAACAGATATGTCAGCCTCCGTCAGCGACAAAACCCGCCTTTTCAATCGCCGCGATCGCGCAAGCCTCGTCATTGGTGGAATTGTCGCCGGTGATTCCGACCGCTCCCACAATGACGCCATCCTTTTTGATCAAGACGCCGCCCGCGACCGGAACGAGGGAGCCTTGCGAGAGGGAATTCATGGCCTGAATGAAGAACGGCTCGACCTTGGCCCTCTCGAAAAGGGCGCGCGAGCCCAGCCCCATTGCCACGGCGCCGCGCGCCTTGCCCTGGGCGATCTCCGGCCTCAGATTGCTGGTCCCGTCCTCCCGCGCGAGGGCCAGCAGATACCCGCCGCTGTCCAACACGGCTATCGTCAAAGGCTTCAGCCCGTTCTCTTTGCGCCATTGCAGACAATCGTCGATGATGGCTTGCGCCTGATCGAGGCCGAGGGTCATATCCAATCTCCCGTATTCAGGACGTTTCGTCGCCTGGGGCAGAGCTCGCGATCACGGCCTCGGCCTCGATCAAGGCCTCTATCTGCGCATCCTCGCACCCGAGTTCGGACAGAACCTCCCGTGTGTGTTGCCCCAGAAGCGGGGCCGCACTCTCGACACTTGCGGGAGTTCGGCTGAACTTCACCGGATGCCCAAGCGTTTCCACCTTGCCCGCGCTAGGGTGGTCCACCGCAACGATCATGTCGCGGGCGCGCGCCTGAGGGTCGTCGTGCATTTGCAGGATGTCATTGACTGGCCCGGCAGGCAATGCCGCCTTGTCCATGCGATCCAGCCAGGTCGCGGTAGTCTCCTGGGCCATGTATTCGTTCAGGATTTCGACCAGCGCCGGCAGGTTGCGCATGCGCTCGGCATTGGACGCGAACCGTTGGTCGTCATTCAACTCCGGTGCCGCGATCACCTCGAGAAATCGCAGCCAATTGCTCTGGTTGGCGGCGCCCACGTTTATCCAGCCATCGCGGGTCTGAAACGATTGATAGGGCGCGTTGAGGGGATGTGCCGAACCAAGCGGTTCGGGCTTGTCGCCGGTGGCGAAGGCAATGGCGGATTGCCAGTATGTCTGCACGATGGCCGCTTCGAACAGGGAGGTATCGACCTTTTGCCCCTGGCCGGTCCGCAGCACGTTGGAATGTGCCGCGCAGATGCCCATCGCCGCCAGAATGCCCGCGTTGATATCGGAAATCGGCGCCGCGACCTTTACCGGCGGACGGCCCGGCCCCTCGCCGGTGATCGACATCAATCCCGACATGCCTTGCGCGATCAGATCGAAGCCGCCCCTGTCGGCATAGGGACCGGTGCGCCCGAACCCCGAAATCTCGCAATAGATCAGGCGCGGATTGGCCCTGGCGAGATCCTCATAGGCGAGGCCCAGCTTTTCCATCGTTCCCTTGCGGTAATTCTCGATCACGACATCGGCGTCGGCCAGAAGCCGACGCAGGATGTTCAGCGCATCGGAATCCTTCAGATTGAGGGCAATGCCGCGCTTATTGCGGTTCATCATCATGTAGGCGGCCGCCTCGCCCTCGATTTCGGGGGGCACGAAACGGCGACTGTCGTCGCCGGTGGGTTTTTCCACCTTGATGACGTCGGCCCCCATATCGGCCAGCATCAGGCCGCAGACCGGCCCGGCCATGATATGAGCCAATTCGATGACGCGAAGCCCCGCGAGCGGACCTGTCCGCCCGCTCATTTGCCTGACCAATCCGGTTTGCGTTTGCTCAAAAATGCCTCCATGCCGGTGCGGAAATCGTCGCTCATGTAGCAAGAGACGATAAGATCGGAATCGTCCACTGCCGTCGCAGCGCGCGTGCGCCGCATCGCCTCCTTCGTGGCGCGTAGGGTCAACGGGGCCATCGAGCCGACATGATCGGCCAGCTCCGCCGCCCGTGCCATCAGTGCGTCCTCATCCGGCAAAACCTCGCTGACAAGCCCGATGCGCAGCGCCTCTTCCGCCTCGATCAGGCGCGCGGTAAAGATCATCTCTCGCACGCGCCCGGCCCCGATGAGGTCCGACAGCCGCGCCAGATTGCCCGCCGCAAGGCAGTTGCCCAGCGTGCGCGCGATGGGAAATCCGAACTTGAGGCTGGCCGACGCGATACGAAGATCGCAGGCCGCGGCGATCGAGGCACCGCCGCCCGTGCAGGCGCCGTTGATCGCGGCAATGGTGGGAACCGGGCAGCGCTCCACAGCCTCCAGAACGGCGTCGATCCGGTGTTCGTAATCCAATGCGTCCTGCGCTGTCTCGAAGGCGCGGAACTGCGTCATGTCCGTGCCGGCAGCAAAGGCTTTGCCCCCCGCGCCTGAAATCACCATGGCCCGTACAGACCCGTCCGTCGGCATTTCGCAGCAGAGGGAGGCAAGCCGTTCATACATCCCGAACGTCATCGCGTTGCGGGATTGGGGTCGCTGGAACGTGACCCACAGAATGCCGTCGCGCAATTCGTCCGATATATCGGGGGAGGGCTGGGTCATCTGTAGAAATACTCCACAAGGAACATCGGGATGGCGGGCAGGTAGGTGCACAGCATCAGAACCGCCAGCAGAACGCCGACGAACCAGATGTTGACCTTGGACACCTCCCAGATATTGGCCCGGGCGACAGAGCACGCGGTAATCAGCACCGAGGCCACGGGCGGCGTCTGTTGTCCGATGGCCAGGTTCAGCGTCACGACCAGCCCGAAATGCACCGGGTCGATTCCCGCGGCGGTGATCAGCGGAATGACGATCGGGATCACCAGAATGATCGCTGCGGCGGAGTGCAGGAAAAAGCCGACGATCAGAAAGAAGAAGTTGAGGATCAGCAGGATCGCCCATTGCTGGGTGGTGATCGACAGGATGCTTTCGGCCAGTTGCTGCGGGATCTGCGCGCGGGTCAAAAAGCCGCCCATCAGCACCGACGCCGCGACCAGAAGCATGACGACCGCGGTCTGGATGCCACCGTCGAGCATGGCGCGGCGCAGATGGCCCAGATCGAGGTTGCCATACCATGCGGATACGGCCAGCGAGGCGAGAACGGCGAGGCCAGCCGCTTCGGTCGCTGTGACATAGCCGCCGAAGATGCCGCCAAGGATGATGACCGGCAGGGTGAAGGCCGGCAGGGCCGCGACGAAGGTTTCCCGCAACCGGGGCAGATTGAACGCCGCTTCGGTCGGGAAGTTATAGCGCTTGGCAAAGAAATAGGCGACGGCCATCAGCCCGATCGCGCCCAGGAGGCCCGGCACCAGGCCCGCGACAAAGAGCTGCTCGACCGATGTGTTGGCCGATGCGGCATAGAGGATCATCGGGATCGAGGGCGGAATGATGATGGCAAGGGACGCCGAGGACGAGGTGACGGCCGCCGAGAACTCCTTGCTGTAGCCGCGCTTTTTCATCTGCGGGATCAGGATCGACCCCATCGCAGCCACGTCGGCCACGGCAGAGCCCGAGATCTCGGCAAAGAACAGCGACACGCCGATATTGACCATCGCAAGGCCACCCCGGATGAAGCCGATGATGGCCGAAACGAAGTTGATCAGCTTGTCCGTGATCCCGCCCGCGTTCATGATGGCGCCCGCCAGGACAAACATCGGGATCGCGATCAGCGAAAACTTGGTCGACCCGTCATACATGTCGAGCGCGATGGTCACCAGGCTGCCCGCGCCTTCGGTCGCCAGGAGGCCCAGCACTCCGCACATCGCAAGCGCCACTGCAATGGGGATGTTTATGCAGATCATAAACAGCATTGCGACGAAAATGGCTCCAATCAGCATCAGGTGCGATCCTTGTTCTTTTCAAGTTCGGTTTCGACCTCTTCTTCGATTTCCGCATGTTCCAGCGAAATTCCCGCAGATGTCAGCTTGAGATAGGCAGGCAGGCTGAGGATCTGGCCCAGCATGAAGAGCGCGGCCCCAATGGGAATGACGGACTGCGTAAACTGAACGGGCACCCAGGTGAGCGAGACCAGTGTATCGCCTGCCAGCACGTCGAGTACCTGAAGCCCGGCGCGCGCCATCAGGAAGAAGAACGTCAGCACGATCAACTCACCCACCAAGAGCGCCGCGATGCGCAGCTTTTGGGGCATCGCCAGCAACACGGTGTCGAATCCGATATGACGCCGATGAAGCGCGGCAAGCGCGCTGCCGTAATAGGTGATCCACGCCAGCATGATCGCCGCGACCTCGTCATACCATGAGAAGCTTTCGCCCATCAGGCGCGCGATCACGGCAAGGCTGACGGTGACCGTCAGCAGGATCATCAGACCGATCGTGATCCATTCGAGGATCCGGCTGATCGTTCGGTTGATGCGCGACAGCGTGGGGTACGAAGCATGTTCCATTTAGGTCCGGCCAGTTGGACATCGTGCACAGCCCGCGCGCATCACATGCGCGCGCCAGGGCGATCGATGAGCGTTTCGAAAACGAAAATCGGGCGGCAGGATCATCCTGCCGCCCGTTCAGATGTCAGCCCGACTGACCTAGGCCAAGGACGGTGTCGATCATCTCCTGCGCGCCGTCGACTTCCTCGGCGAACTGCTTGTAGATCGGCTTCGACGCTTCGATGAAGGCGTCCTTGTCGGCGGTGTTCACTTCCACACCGGCATCCTCGATCTCCTTCAGCAGCGCCTCTTCCATTTCGGCGGCCGTCTCGTAGGTGAAGTCCTGCGTCTGGTTGGCGCAGTCGGTCAGACCGGCCTGGATATCCTCGGGCAGGCCATCAAACTTTTTCTTCGACGTGAGGATATAGGCAGGGGTGTAGACATGCCCGGTGATCGACAGGTACTTCTGCACTTCCTGGAACTTGGCCGAGGCGATCTGGGCATAGGGGTTTTCCTGGCCGTCGATCACACCGGTCTGCAGTGCGGTGAACACGTCGGAGAAGGCCATCGGCGTCGGGTTGGCACCGTATTCCTGGAACATCTTCAGACGCCAGACGCCATTCGGCGTGCGCAGCTTGACGCCTTCGAGATCGGCGGGCACGTTGATGGGGCGCACGTTGTTGGTGATGTGGCGAAACCCGTTCTCGGCCAGACCGACGATGTGATAGCCATTTTCATGCGCGGCATTCTGAAACACGTCCATCATCTCATCCTGCACGCGGCGCATGTGGTCGCGGCTGGTGATGATGTAGGGCATTTCGAAAATGCCAAAGGAATCGTCGACCGAAGACATGATCGACGACGGCAGCGAAAAGTCGATCTGCGCCAGCTTGAGCTTTTGCAGCATCTCCTTGTCATTGCCGAGCTGCGACGACCCGAAGGTCTGCATCTCGACCTTGTCGGGCATCGCGCCGTTGACGCATTCCGCAAAGTTGTTGGCCGTCGCCTCGAAAAGCGATCCGGGCGCGCCGACATGACCGAATTTCATCGTCATGTCCGCTGCCGAGACGCCGGTTGCCAATCCGGCAAGGGCGGTGGCGGTCAGTAGTCTGTTGAGTATTTTCATGGTTTCTCCTCCCAGAGATTTGCGGCTCTTTCAGGCCGGCTCGCGTGTGCTGCTCTCCTCAGGCCAGCATCTGCATTGCGGCTTGGACCCCACCTTGCTTGTGGGGAACGTCCGCCTTTTTCAGTCCCATTTCGACGCCGGCCAATGTTGCGACCAGCATCAGGTCGTTGAAATCGCCCAGATGGCCGATGCGAAACACCTTGTCGGCCACTTTGGACAGCCCGTTGCCGAGCGATATGTCGAAATGCTCCAGCGTGCTGGCGCGGAACGCATCGGCGCTATGTCCCTCGGGCATCATCACGGCGGTCAGGACGCCGCTTTCCTGTCCCTGCGTTGAACAAAGCACCTCAAGCCCCCAGTGGCGCACGGCTGCGCGGGCGGCGGCACCGTGGCGGGCATGGCGGTCAAACACATTGTCCAGCCCTTCCTCGTGCAGCATGTCGACAGCCTCATTCAGACCATAGAGCAGGTTGGTCGCGGGCGTGTAAGGGAAATAGCCGGTCTTGTTCGGCCCCAGCATCTCGGCCCAGTCCCAGTAGGACCGTTGCAGCGTTGCCGTCTTGTTCGCGGCCAGCGCCTTGGCGCTTGCGGCATTGAACGACAGGCCGGGGGGCAGCATCAGACCTTTTTGCGATCCGGACACCGTTACGTCCACACCCCAAGCATCGTGCTGATAGTCGAGCGAGGCTAACCCCGAGATGGTATCCACCATGAACAGCGCCGGATGGTTTGCGTTGTCGATTGCCTTGCGCACGGCGGCGACAGGCGAAACCGAGCCTGTCGAGGTTTCGTTGTGCACCACGCAGACGGCCTTGATCTGATGGTCCTTGTCCTCGGCCAGATACGCTTCGATCTTGTCGGGATCGGCCCCGCCGCGCCAATCACCCTCGATGAATTCAGCCTTGAGGCCCAGTTTTTCGGCCAGCTTCTTCCACAGGGTCGCAAAATGCCCCGTCTCGAACATCAGGACGCGGTCCCCGGGCGACAGTGTGTTGACGAGCGCCGCCTCCCAAGCACCCGTGCCCGAAGCCGGGTAGATGAACACGTTTTCGTCCGTCTTGAAGATTGTCTTGAGACCGTCCAGCGCCTTCAGGCCGACCTTGGCAAAGTCCGGCCCCCGGTGATCGATGGTTTGCTGCGAAATCGCGCTCAGGATTCGGTCGGGCACAGCGCTCGGCCCCGGGATCTGCAAGAAATGACGTCCGGCTTTTCTCATGACAAAGGACCCTGAATTTCCGAAAGGACCGGTGTCTGTGGCGGCCCAGATTTGCTTTTTCGTTGCTTTACCATAATTTTGAATTCAAAATTATGTCAATCAAATTATCATAGCTCCCACCCCAAGTAACTGGATCGAATATGCCTCAGCTCTCGGACCTCCTGCAGACCCGTGTTCAGGGCGACGTCCTCTTCGACAGCTTTTCAAGAGGACGCTACGCAACGGATGCCTCGCTCTACCAGATGTTCCCGCTCGGCATCCTGTCGCCGAAATCCGAGGACGACATCCGAGCGGCTATCGACATCGCATCCGAACAGGGTGTGCCGATTCTGGCGCGTGGGGGCGGCACGTCACAATGCGGCCAGACGGTGAACGAAGCGCTGGTTCTGGATAACACCCAATACTTCAACGATATCCTCGAACTTGATGTCGAAAACCAAAGATGCGTGGTGCGGCCCGGCATCGTGCTGGACGAGCTTAATCGCGCGCTCAAACCGCATGGGCTGTGGTTTCCGGTGGATGTGTCCACGGCATCGCGCGCCACCATCGGCGGGATGACTGGGAACAATTCCTGCGGCGGCAAATCGCTGCGCTATGGCATGATGCGCGATAACGTCATCTCCATAAAGGCCTTCCTAGCAGATGGCAGTCATCACCACTTTGGCCTGCCCGGCTCTGACGGCTCGCCCGCCTATAAGGCCCTGTCGGACGATATGATCCGGCTGGGAACCCGCGAGGCCGAAGAGATCGACGCCCGGTTTCCCAAGGTCATGCGGCGCGTGGGCGGCTACAATATCGACGCACTGACGCCCGCGCAGGCGCCGGTCAACCTCGCGCAACTTCTCGTCGGGTCCGAAGGCACGCTCGCCTACTCCACCGCGATCGAGCTCAAGCTCTGGCCGATCCTTTCGCAAAAGGTTCTGGGGGTCTGCCACTTTGCCACGTTCCATCAGGCGATGGACGCCGCGCAGCATCTGGTGACGCTGAAGCCGCAAGGAGTCGAGCTGGTGGATTCGACCATGATCGCATTGGCCCGCGACATTCCGATGTTCCGCAAGACGATCGAGGAGGTCGTGACCGGCGCGCCGGAGGCGCTGCTGCTGGCGGAGTTCGCGGAAGAGGATCCGACCCGGCATCCCCAGAAGCTGAAGGAACTGGAAGAGATGATGGGGAACCTGGGCTTTTCCTGGTCCGGAACCGGCAAGAACTGGGGCGGCGTCACGGCGGTCACCGATGCGGCGATGCAGGGCCGCATTGCCGATCTGCGCAGTTCCGGCCTGAACATCATGATGTCCATGAAGGACGACGGAAAACCGGTGTCCTTTGTCGAGGATTGCGCCGTCGAGTTGCCCGATCTTGCGGAGTACACCGCCGGCCTGACCGATATCTTCGAGAAATACGGCACCAAAGGCACATGGTACGCCCATGCGTCCGTAGGGTGCCTCCATGTGCGGCCCGTCCTGAACCTAAAGCTGGACAAGGACGTCAAGACGATGCGCGCCATCGCCGAGGAGTGCTTTGACCTCGTCGCCAAATACAAGGGGTCGCATTCGGGCGAACACGGCGACGGGCTGGTGCGGTCCGAGTTTCATGAAAAGATGTTCGGCCCGCGCATGGCGGCCAATTTTGCCGAGGTCAAACAGCGCTTCGATCCGAAAGGTCTGTTCAACCCCGGCAAGATCGTGAATGCGCCGAAAATGGATGATCGGCGGCTGTTCCGCTACGGCCCCGATTATGCCGCGCCCGAGATCCGCACGGAACTGGACTGGTCCGAATGGACCGGCAGCGGCGGCGGCTTTCAGGGCGCCATCGAGATGTGCAACAACAACGGCGCGTGCCGGAAGCTCAAGGGCGGGGTGATGTGCCCGTCCTTCCGGGTGACGCGCAAGGAACGGGATCTGACCCGCGGCCGCGCCAACACCCTGCGTCTGGCGATCACCGGACAGCTCGGCCCCGATGCGCTGACATCGGACCAAATGGCCGAAACGATGAAGCTGTGTGTGTCGTGCAAAGGCTGCAAACGCGAATGCCCGACCGGGGTGGACATGGCCCGGATGAAGATCGAGGTGATGTCGGCCCGCGCCAAGGCACACGGGATCAGCCTTCACGACCGGCTTGTCGGATATCTGCCGCGTTATGCCCGCTGGGCCTCGCGCCTGTCCTTTCTGGCGAACCTGCGAAACACCGTGCCGGGGCTTGCCCGCGCGAGCGAGCGCCTGACCGGGTTCACCGCCACGCGCGATCTGCCCAAGTGGAGCGCGAAGCCCTTCAGAAACGATGAGGTGGCACCGCAGGACGCGCCGCAGGCCGTGATCTTCGCGGATTGCTTCAATCGCTACTTTGAGCCGGAAAACCTGCGTGCGGCGGTCAAGGTTTTGGGCGCGGCTGATGTCTCCGTTCATGTGGCCGCGGCCCCGAGCGGCGAGCGCCCACTCTGCTGCGGGCGCACCTTCTTGTCCGTCGGCCTTGTGGAGGAAGCCAAGGCCGAAGCGCGGCGGCTGGTCGATGCCCTGCTGCCCTTTGCGAAAGAAGGCCTGCCGATCGTCGGTCTTGAGCCGAGCTGTCTGCTGACCCTGCGCGATGAAATCCCCGGCCTTCTGCCCGGCGAGGACACCGCGCTGCTGGCGCGGCAGGCGCGGATGCTGGAAGAATACATCGCGGATCAGGACGGCAACCCCGACTTCACGCTTGAACTGAGATCGCCAGCGCCGAAAATTCTGCTGCACGGGCATTGCCACCAGAAGGCCATGGGCGTGATGTCCAGCATCGAAAAGACCCTGTCGCGCATTCCCGATACCGAAATCGAAACCGTCGAAACAAGCTGCTGCGGCATGGCCGGGTCTTTCGGCTATGGGCTGGACACACATGACGTGTCGCGCAAGATGGCAGAGGCCGACCTTGCCCCGGCCGTGCGCAACGCAGCGGACACGACGCTGATCGTGGCCGATGGCACGTCGTGCCGGCATCAGGTCACGGACACGACGGGGCGCAAACCTATTCATGTCGCGCGGCTTCTCGAAATGGCCCTGAAACAGAGAGGCACCCGATGACGAACGATCTGGCCCCCCACCAACCCATTGCACGCAAGTCCCTGCATGAGGAGTTGGTGGATCGCCTGCAACCGCTGATCATCAGCGGAGAGTTGACGCCGGGCGCGAAGGTGCCGGAGAAAACGCTGTGTACACAGTTCGGCGTGTCGCGGACACCTCTCAGAGAGGCGCTGAAGGTTCTGGCATCAGCGGGTCTGGTCAGGCTGGAGCCGAACCGGGGGGCCTGGATCACATCGGTGACCATCGGCGAGGTGGACGAGGTGTTTCCGGTTCTGGGCGCATTGGAGGCGCTGTCGGGCGAGCTGGCCTGCAAGGCCATTTCCGATGACGAAATCGCCACCGTGCGCGACCTTCATGCCCAGATGCTCGACAGCTATGAGGCCCGGGATCTGGACACGTATTTCGCGATCAACCAGAAGATCCACCGCGCGATCCTTCTGGCGGCGCGCAACGACACGCTGACGACCTCCTGTCAGGCACTGTCCTTGCGGATGCAGCGCGCCCGCTACCTCGCCAACCTAAGCGAAGACCGCTGGTCTGCGGCGGTGCAAGAGCATGAGAACATCCTGAAATACCTCACCGACAGAAACGGCAAGAATCTGGCACGCACGCTGCTGGATCACATGGATGCCAAGCGCGCGTCCGTAGTGCAATGGCTGGAGACACAGGACGTGCCATCCGACCCTTTGTGATCTGCCCTGATCTTGCTGACATCAGGGCCTTGCCATCGCCTCAACGTCCGGCGACGACGACCGGGCCCCATCAGAAATCGACTTCGATGGCGCCCCCATTCTTCACGGCCAGATCGACGACGCTCGCCGCAACGGCAAGGTCCTGCAGGCCGACGCCAGTGCCGTCGAACAGCGTGATTTCATCATCCGAGCTGCGCCCGTTGTGGGTGCCGTTGATGACGTCCCCGATCTGAACGATTTGCTCTGCCCGGATGACGCCAGCGTCGACCGCGTGCTGCGCTTCGCCGATGGTGATGGATTGCGCGACTTCGTCGGTGAAGACGGTGGCACGGCCCAGCAGCGCGGCCTCAACCTCCTGCTTGCCTTTCGTATCGGTGCCCATGCAGGCGATATGCGTGCCGGGAGAGATATGGTGGGCCATGATGCTGGGGGTGAATGTCGACGTGATTGAAATGACCACATCCGCCTCGACCATGCGCTCAAGCGGGACGGCTTCGAACGGAAGGCCCGCCTCTTGAGCGATCTTCTCGATGTTGGGCAGCATTTCGGGGTGATAGTTCCAGCCGATGACTTTCTCGAAGTCGCGCTGCTCAAGAGCGGCGCGTAACTGGAACGTGGCCTGATGGCCGGCACCGACCATGCCCATGACCTTGGCGTCCTTGCGTGCGAGATGTTTGATCGACACCGAAGAGGCCGCGGCCGTGCGCAGAGCGGTCAGCAGGTTGCCCCCCATAATCGCCCTGACTTTGCCGGTGTCGGGGTCGAACAGAAACACCGTCGACTGATGGTTGATCAACTTGTGCTTTTCAAGGTTGTGGGGCCAGTAGCCACCCGCCTTTAGGCCCAGTGCCATGCCCTGTCGATCAAAGCCGCCCTTGAAGCCGTAAAGTGCATCCTCGTGCCCGATCGCCTCGCGGATGACGGGGAAATTATAGGCCTCTTTCGAGGCCATTGCGGCAAAGACGCCTTCGACAGCGCTGAATGCGGCCTCTCGGGTCATCAGGTCGGCGATTTCACGTTCGGGAACGATCAACATGGGGGATATCCTTTTGAGTGCGCGCCCCGCCAGGGGCGGCGGGCGCGCAGAGGTCTTTGCATCCGGCGGGGACGTGCCGCCGGAAGGGCTGAATCAAAAGGCCTTGCCGCGGGCCGATACGGGCCAGACGGTCTCGACCTTGCCGTTGCGCACGCCGACATACCAGTCATGCACGTTGCAGGTCGGGTCACAGTGGCCGGGCACCAGTTTCAACTTGTCGTTGACCTTGAGATTGGCACCCGGATCGGCGACGACACCGTGTTCGTCGGAACATTTCAGATATTCGACATCGTCGCGGCCAAAGATGAACGGCAGGCCGCTATCGACCGATTGCGCCTTCAGCCCTGCGTCCACGATGGCCTTGTCGGCTTTGGCATGGCTCATCACGGTGGTCAGGATGAAGAGCGCATTCTCCCATTCGCCGGCGTCGATCCGGTTGCCGTCCTTGTCGAGGATGCGGCCATAATCGGCATCCATGAAAGCATAGGAGCCGCACTGCAACTCATTATAGACGTCCGAAGCACTCTCGAAATAGTAGGAGCCGGTACCGCCGCCGCCGACGATGTCGCATTCCAGACCGTTGCTTTTCAGCCCGTTCACGGCATCCGTCACCTGAGCGATGGCCGCGTCCATCTTTTCCTTGCGGTCCGAATAGAGGTCCAGGTGCTGCATCGCCCCCTGATAGGCCTGAATGCCTGCGAACTTCAGACCCTCGGCCGCATCGATGAGCTTGGCGATGTGCACGACATCCTGTGTCGTGCTCACCCCGCACCGACCCGCGCCGCAGTCGATTTCAACGAGTGCCTCGATTTGCGTGCCGTGCCTGACCGCAGCTTCGGACAGCGCCTTGACGTTATCGGGGTCGTCCACACAAACCAGAATACGCGCACCTGATTTGGGAAGTTGCGCCAGACGGTCGATCTTGGCCGGGTCGGTGACCTGATTGGAGACCATCACGTCCTTGATGCCGCCGCGCACGAAAACTTCGGCTTCGGAAACTTTCTGGCAGCACACGCCAATGGCGTCGCCCATGGCTTGCTGCAGCTTCAGCACATCGACGGATTTGTGCATCTTGCCGTGCGCGCGGTGACGCATGCCGTGCTTCTTTGCGTAGTCGCCCATCTTGGTGATGTTCCGCTCAAGCGCGTCAAGATCGAGGATCAGGCAAGGTGTCTGGATGTCTGCCTCGTCCATGCCGGGCAGGGCCGGAATGTCAAAGCCGACTTCGTAATCTTCGAGGTTTACATGCGTGTTCATAGGATATGGTCCTTTCACTCAAGCCATGGCAGCAGGTCGAGATCGACATTGCCGCCTGTGATGATGACGCCGACACGCTTGCCGGCAAATCGTTCCTTGTTCTTCAGAATGGTCGCAAGCGGCACGGATGAGCTGGCCTCCATCACGATGCGCAGGTGTTTCCATGTCAGTTTCATCGCGTCGATGATCTCTTCCTCCGACGCGGTCAGGATGTCGCTCACGTAGGTCGACACGAAATGCCAGGTCAGATCCTTCAGCGGTACGAGCAGACCGTCAGCGATGGTCTGAGGCGCGTCATCGGCGATGATGTATCCTGCCTTGAAACTGCGATAGGCATCGTCCGCCTGTTCGGGCTCGGCCGCGATGATCCGGGTTTCAGGCGCGATGTTGGAGAGTGTCAGGCACGTCCCCGAAATCATCCCGCCACCACCGATCGGGGCCATGATCACGTCCAGCCCGTCGGTCTGCTCGATGAACTCCCGCGCGCAGGTGCCCTGACCCGCAATGACACGCGGATCGTTGTAGGGGTGGACGAAATCGCCGCCTGTTTGGGCCTGCACCTTGGCAAAGGTCTCTTCGCGCGAAGACGTCGACGGCTCGCATCCGGTGATCTTGCCGCCATACCGCCGCACGGTGTCTTTCTTGGCCTGCGGTGCCGTGCGCGGCATCACGACGTTGCACGGAATGCCGCGCAGCATCGCCGCATAGCTCAGGCAGGATGCATGGTTGCCGGAGGAATGGGTGGCAACGCCCAGTTTCGCCTGTTCATCATCCAGACCGAAGACGGCGTTGCAGGCACCGCGCACCTTGAAAGCGCCCGGTTCCTGAAAGTTCTCGCATTTGAAGAACAACTCGGCACCCGTAAGCTCATTCAAATAGGCGGACGTGCGGATCGGAGTGCGCCGGATATGCGGCCTTATTCGCTCATGCGCGGCCTCCATATCCTCGAAGGACGGGATATACATAGCATCCGACATCACGCTGCGGCCCGCTTGCCGGATCTCGACCCGTGGCGATAGAAGTCCTGCGCAGCGGCGACGCCCGAGCCAAGCGTCACGTCCAGGCCCAGATCGACCATCACCATTTCCGCGACACTGAGGCCCGACAACATCATCGCGTCCGTCAGCGATCCCAGATGGCCGATGCGAAACACTTTGCCCGCAACCTCGCCCAGACCAACACCAAATGCCATGTCATAGTCGTTCGCGGCGACGGTCACGATATCTGTTGCATTGAACCCCTCGGGTGTGCGGATGGCTGAAACCGTGTCGGAATAGACATCAGGCGACGCGGCACACAGCTCCAACCCCCATGCACCAATGGCGCGGCGCACACCTTCGGCGATGCGGTGGTGGCGGGCAAACACGTTGTCCAGCCCTTCGTCCAGCAGCATCTCCAGCGACAGCTTCAGGCCGTTCATCAAACCGACCGGGGGCGTGTAGGGAAATCCGTTATTGTCGTAGCTCTTCTGCATGTCCTCGATATCAAAGAACGTGCGCGGCAACGTGGCTGTCTCGCTTGCCTTGATCGCCCTCTCCGAAAACCCGAGGATGGCGAGGCCGGCAGGCAACATGAAGCCCTTTTGGCTACCGGTTACAGCGACATCGACGCCCCACTCGTCAAACCGGAAATCCATCGACGCGATGGAACTGACGCCATCCACGAAAAGCATGGCAGGGTGGTTTGCCGCATCCATGGCCTTGCGGATACCGCGGATGTCGGATGTCACGCCGGTCGCGGTTTCATTATGCGTCACCAGCACGGCCTTGATCTCGTGAGTCTTGTCGGCCGTCAGGATCTCCTCGTAAGTGTCGGCCGGGATGCCCTCACCCCAAGGCGTCTCGACGATCTGCACATCCAGACCGTGGCGCTGACACATGTCGATCCAGCGGTGACTGAACATCCCGTTGCGGGCCGCCAGAACCTTGTCCCCTTTGCTCAGCGTATTGGAAATCGCCGTCTCCCAGCCGCCAGTGCCGGTGGATGGATAAATGAAGATCCGGGCGCTCTCCGATTTCAGCACCTTGCGGACGCCCTCAAGGCATGGGTGCAGGATTTTCCCGAAAATCGGTGACCGGTGGTCGATCGTCGGCATCTGGCAGGCCTGCCGGATCGCTTCGGGCATGTTGGTCGGGCCGGGAATGAAGACTGGGTTCTGGAAGCGCATGATGGTCTCCTTCTTGAGGTTGGAGGCAATCTAGGCGAACGGCGCGCATTACGAAACTTTTTTGAAATCGTTTTTCATTTTTGAAAAAGTCAGCAAAATCAAACATTGTCAGTGCGTTACATTTTTCATAATGTGGACCGGTCTTTCAAGCAAAGTAGAATGCGTCTTATGGTTTTGAAAAACAGTGAAGGTCGGGGCGGGCGGAGATCTCGCGGCCGTCCGCGCGACTGGGATGACAAAACCGCCCAGAACACCATCAAATCGCTCGACCGCGCGATGGAGCTGTTCGAGTATCTGAGCGAGGCTCAGGGCAAGGCGCTGTCGGAACTGGCTAGCGATCTGGTCCAGTCGCCGGCAACCGTCTATCGCATCCTCGTCACGTTGGAGGGCAGGGGGCTGGTGGAATTCGACAAGTCCGAACAGGTCTGGCATGTCGGGCCCCGTGCCTTCGTCATCGGGGCGCGGTTTCTCAAGCGCACCAGCCTCGTGGAGCGCGCGCGCCCATTTCTGCGGCGGCTAATGGAAGAAACGGGCGAAACCGCAAATCTGGGGATCGAGCAGAGCAATCACGTGCTTTTCGTCAGCCAGGTCGAAACCCATGCCAGCATCCGCGCCTTCTTTCCGCCCGGCACATTGTCGCGGATGCATGCATCCGGGATCGGCAAGGCGCTGATGGCTGAAATGGATGCCGCCCGGCTGGGCGAGCTGCTGGCCAAGGCCCCGTTGGAGAGGTTCACCGAATTTACCCTGACTGACCGCGACGCCCTTCTTGCAGACCTGACCGCCATTCGGGAACGCGGCTATGCCATCGACGAGCAGGAGCGCAATCTGGGGATGCGGTGCATCGCTGCACCGATATTCGACATTCACGGCGAGGCTATTGCGGGCATTTCGGTGTCCGGCCCGACCTCCCGGATCGGCGTGGCAATGGTGGACGCGCTCAGCGTGTCAGTGGTCGCTGCGGCAAAACAGGTATCTGCGGCAATCGGCGGCGATAGCGCGCTTGGGCGTCAGTCCGTCTGAACTTCCTCAAGGCCCCGCGCCAAAACCGCGCCAAGCGCCGCGATGGGGGCGAAGACGATCAACACCGGCGCCGGACCGAAGTGATCCGCCGCCAGCCCGAACAGCCCGCCCGTCAGAAGGGCGATGCCGATCAGCGTGTTCGAGAGCGCCGTGTATCTGGCGCGGAACGCATCCTCGGCCATGTCGGTCAGGTGCAGTTTGCGCCCCGCGCGGACCCCCTCGTAGGCGATCTGTGCGGCAAAGATCGCGGCCGCCGCGCCAAGCGTTCCACCGAGACCGCCAAACGCGAGTCCCACGCCGCCAACCATAGCAAAGACAGCCGCCCCCAGCGCGCCTGCGGCCATCAGCGTCTGCCGGCTGGAGCGGTCGGACAGCCGCCCCCAAACGTAAGAGCCCAGCACCGAAGCCGCCGTCGAGGCCATCACCAGCGGCCCCAGCTGATCCAGCGCCGTGCGGCCCGAGGCCGCCGACAGCATGACGATAAAGGGCGGCGCCAGCGCCGTGACGGCCAGCGCCGCGCGCGAGGCCACGAACAGGCGGAGTTGGCCATCGGTCACGATCGGCCTGACCAATGCCGCGAACGATCCGTCGTCGTCCTCGTTTTTGGTCTCCGCGTCTGGCTCGTGCAAGGTCATGAAAATGATCGAGGCAAGCAATAGCGCCGCACCGCCGATCGCAATGATCGCCGCCAGCGGCGCGACCGCAACCTCGAAGAAGCCCGAGGCCATAAGGCCACCCACCCCAAAGACCGAGACCGCGGCGAGCGAGGCGGCAAGCCCGGTGATGGCACCGCGCCGCCGCTTGACGATGGTCCGCGCGAGCGCGTCCTTGTAGCTGACCGAGGAGGCCGAGCGAGCTATCGCCAGAACCGCGAGGCAGGCCAGGATGACGGCGCCCGCCGCGGCATTCGACAGCAAAAGCGCTGCCGCCGCTATGCAGAGCGCCGCGATCCCCTGCACCGCGCTGCCCGCGGCCCAGAACCGCTTGCGATGCGGGCTGGCCTCAACCCTCCGTGCGAAGGCGAGCTGTGGCAGGAGCGCGCCGGCCTCTCGCACGGGAACCAGCAGCCCGATCATCGCCCCCGGCGCCGACAGCGCCGTCAGCAACCATGACAGCACGAGCTTGGGGTCGATCAGCGCATCCGCCGTCTTGGACAGCGTCAGCGCGACGACATGGACAGCCCCGTTGTGCGCTTCACCCTCGCGGATGTCGTCACGGTCAGCACCCGTAAGGGCAGAGAAGAGATCCTTCATGGTCATGTTGCGCGATCCGCCTTTTGCTGTTCCCTGCGCTGAACAGCCACATGGAAGGCCATTTAGGCCGAAGCATGATCCTTTCATATGGTGCTGCATACGTCACATCAATGGCATGAGTGTTCCAGGTCTGGACCAACGGCAGGGTCGCAGATCGGGCTTGCGCCGGGGCGGTGGGGTGGCCTGTCGGGCTGGGCATTGATTTCGCAATGGGTGCGGGCGGGTGCCGGGACCGACCTTGCGATATTGTAAAACCCGCACAAACTGCTTGCGAGCATTCGGTGCCAAGCTCCTCTGCGCAGCAGGAAGACCTGCTTTGATACAAACACGGAGTTTGAAAATGACACGTTTTTCCCGCTTGTCCCGGCTATTGATGGCGACCGCCCTGGTGTCGATCATGACCGCTACCTCGGGTTTTGCTGACACGGCTGCCTATGATAATTTGAATGACACCCTGCGCCATGAGCTGACGGAGGTGGGCGTCACTGACGCCGACATTGGGCATCTGACTTATGAGCAGGTCGGCAAGCTGTCGGCAGTGTTCGCGCAGAAAGGCAACCCGACCGACCAGAAACTGGCTGCAGAAAGGATCATCGCAGGGTCGCCGGCCAAACCGATCAGCCCTGCACAAGTGATTTCAGGTGTTCGGGTCAATGTTGGTGCGGACCTGAAAGCTGCCGGAATTGAGGGTGTGACCCCCAATGATCTGCGCCTCGGCACGGTCGAGAAACTGTCCAAGGTTTTCGCTTCGGGCGATCAGAGTCGTCACAAAGCCGAAGCGATGGCGATCCTTGACGCGTCGCCCCGGACGGCCGCGCAGATGACCAGCGTTACGGACGTTCCTGCCAATGGCGATCTGGAAATGGCCGTGATCCGGGATATTAAAAGCGTTGGCATCGAAGCGAGGCACCCGCAAAACATGACAATCGGCCAGTTGACCGCGATTTCGAAGGTTTTCCAGGAACAACGTGATCAAGGTGCGCGTGCAACGCAGGTGCGCAAGATCCTGGGAATGTAGAATCCTTAACACGGACGGAGGGGGCGGGAGCCACATGCTGCCGCCCTCATTTGGTGGTGATCATCCGCCCGCGCGCCTTATGCGCTGACCTTTGATGTCGCGGAGCGGCCAAGCCGCTGCCTTTCCGAGCATGCACCCAAAGGTTCGGCGGGAAACCGATCAAGCCTGCGAGTCTGTCAGAAATCTGAACTGGGAAGGGATCGCGACCCCCATCCAGAAGGGAAATGTCTAGGCGGGCGGCGATAGTGTGAGAGCGGCCATCATGGACAAGAAAAAACCGGATGGCACAACCTATCTGGCCCATATTCATCACCGCCAGACACCTATGCGGATCATGTCTGGTCTGTCGAATGTAGGGCCGGTCTGGGTGACCGAGGCTGAATATCAGTCAAAGCGGAACGGTGACAAGATCGGCATGGGGAAACTGCCGGAGGGCCAGAACCAGCATGTGACCTATACCGCAAGATTGACGAAGGATGCCTCGCATCCCGAAGCGGCCAAGGCTTTCATCGGGTACATGATGAGCGAGTCCGGTCAGGCGGTCATAACGCACTATGGATTTGAACCGGCACCGGCAGACTAACTGCAAATCCGGGCATGGCGCGGACCGCCGCCACCTCACGGAAATTTAAACTTCGGGTCGGCGTGGGGGCAAATTGGGATGCTTCAGTGGGGATGAGGGTCAGACCCTTCTGAAATGAAAAATCCTGCAAGGAGACTATCATGCAAAGCCTGAAATCCAAATTATCGGCTCCCGTCCTTCTAGCGCTCGCCTTGGCCGCTCCTTCGGTCGCGTCAGCCGCCGACATGGCCAAGCTGGACGAGGAGGTGATCGCTGCGCTCAACAACTGCATCGACGTTTCCGAGTCCTGCGCCGAACGTCAGCTCGATGCCGAGGGCGTGCTCGTCTTTCCCGATGTGCTGAGCGTCGAGCTTGGTGTCGGCGGGGCGGGCGGACATGGGGCCCTGGTCCAGAATGGCGCGGTCACGGGGCACTATAGCCTTGGCGAGGCGACGGCGGGCCTTGAGGCGGGCATCGATGTGGCGAGCTACATTTTTGTCATCGAAACTCCCGAAGCGCTTGAGAAAATCGAGAGTGGCAAGTGGAGCGTCGGGGCAGATGCCGGCATCACCGTCGTCGATGGCGCGACCGCGAAGGCCGAGAGCACGGCGGACGTCTACACCTATGTCGTCGGTAGCCGGGGCCTCGATGCCAATATCGCGGTGGATGTGCTTCGTATCTGGCCCGATCAAGAGGGCTGAACCGCGCCTCTGGCATCGTTCCGCTCCCGGCATCTTCGCCGGGGCGGGGGCGAATTATTTACCTCGAACAAAGGAGAATGGCTCATGTCGACCTGTCACATCGCCGCCACAGCCTGCCGCGATGAAGCTCGGGATCCGCTAAGGCCGATGATCGCGGGTACTGGTTTCCTGATCCTGGTGGTCGCCTCGGCGGCGCCTTTCGCAGCCCGCGCAGACTGTCCCAAACTGGCGCCCGTCTATGGCGAAATCGGCGCCAGCTCCGAGACCCTCGATCTAGCGGAGCTGGGAGACGTCATCGCGACGACCGTTGCGGCGGATCAGGGCCTTGGGGACATCGTGTCTGGCCTTCGCGCGCGCTTTCCGATTGCGACGGATCCGGAATTGGCGAATGCCCTGATCGCCGCCTATTGCGTGCATCTCACGAATGAGCGCATGGCGCAGGAGCAGGTGGACCGGGAGCTCGCCGCATTCGAAGACAAGGCGTATAATGCCGTCTATCCAAACGCGGTTGGCGAGCCCAAGAAGAGGGGCTGGCTTTATTCGAACGACTGAAACCAATCCGGTCCGATGCCCCGTGCATCGGTCCGGTCAAACAGCGCCTAGCCCATGCGCGCCATCTGGTTCGCGATGATCCAGATGGTCCCGCCCGCCATGATGGCCAGCAGCAGCACCGAGAAGAGGATCAGATGCAGGTCCTCACGCTTTTGGCGCGACAGGTTGATATGCAGGAAAAACCGGAACTGCAGGATAACCTGCGCAATAGCCGCAAGACCGATGAGGGTCAGCACGATGGCCCGGGGCAAAGCTCCCCATGCCACCAACGCAAAGGGCCCGAGCGTGAGCGCCAGGGACAGACCGAAACCGGTCAGGTAGCCGCGCAGTTCGCGCCCGTAGTCCACCTCGTCTTTCATGGCGTCAGCCCCCCAAGATAGACGATCGAGAAGATCCCGACCCAGATGACATCCAGGAAATGCCAGAAGAGGCCCAGCCGGAGCAGCCGCGTCTTGACGGCTGGGATCATCCCGAACATTCGCATTTGGACCAGCATCACGACCAGCCACAGGCACCCGGCGGCAACATGCAGGCCGTGAAGCGGCACCAGACCGAAGAACGCCGATAGGAAGCCGCTGCGCGAAGGCAAGGCGTCCATCGCGAACATCTTGGCAAAATCGCGCAGCTCGAACGCCAGGAAAAGCAGACCAAGGATCAGCGTGACGATCAGCCAGAAGGCCACCTTGGATTGGGGTATCTGGTGCCGCATCGCAAGCGATGCCATTCCGTAGGTCAGGCTGCTGGTCAGCAGGATCAGCGTCTGGATCAGCACGCTGGTCAGATCGAAGACGTCTTTCGGCCCCGGTCCGCCCGCCATCGACATCGGGTTCAGCATCGTCACATAGGTGGCGAACATCAATCCGAAGATGATGAAATCGCTCATCAGGAAGACCCAGAAGCCGAAGAGCGGCACCTCTGCCTGCTCATGGGCTTCGCCGTGATGCGCGCCCAGATTTATGCCCGGATGCTGCATCACGATGCTCCTCCTGCCTGCGTCGTCGCGCCCCATGCACGCCCGCGATTGGTGGGCGTGACCTCATCGTCGCGCGGTGTGACGGTCGCCCGGTCAATCTCGGCCCGCCAGGCGTGGTATTCTTTGGCGACCTGCGCCGCGGGAATGATCCGCGACGTATCGAGGATGAAGGTCCGGGCGATGAAGGCGACGACGATCGCCGCCGCGCAGAGGATCGCAAGCCACCAGATATACCAGACAAGCGCCAGCCCGAGGCCGGTGGCGGCGATGCACAGGATCATGCCCAGCGCCGTGTTGCGCGGCATTTCGATATCCTCGAAGGCGGCGGGCATGGGATATGCCTTCCCGCCGGCCTTCTCGACGGCGAACGCGTCCAGCGCCTCGACGGTCGGAATGACGGCAAAATTGTAGCCGGGCGGCGGCGAGGGCGAGAACCACTCCAATGTGCGCCCGTCCCAGGGATCGCCGACCGGAGCGGCCATTTCCGCGCGCCACCGGATGCTGACCCAAAGCTGGATCAGCAGCGCGCAGAGCGCAGCGAAGAGAAGGGCCGCGCCGATAACGGAGATCAGCGTATAAGGCTCGAATGCCGGGTTCGAATAGCTCGCCATGCGGCGCGGCATTCCCATCAGGCCAAGCATGTAGAGCGGAAAGAAGGTGATCGCGAAGCCGAAGATCCACAAGAGGGCCGAGGCGCGGCCCCACCCCTCGTGCAGGCGAAATCCGAAAGCCTTGGGGAACCAGTAGGTATACCCGGCAAGCATCCCGAACAGCAGGCCGGGAATCAGAACATTGTGGAAATGCGCTACCAGAAACACCGTGTTGTGCACCTGATAATCCACCGTCGGATTTGCCAGGATGATGCCGGTCAGCCCGCCAAGCGCGAAGAGGATAAGAAACCCGGTGGCATAGAACATCGGCACCGTCATCCGCACCCGCCCGCGGAACATGGTGGCCATCCAGTCGTAGATCTTGACCCCGGTGGGAATGCCGATGAGCATCGTCGCGATGCCGAAGGCGGCATTCACATTGGCGGTTTGGCCCATGGTAAAGAAATGATGCAGCCAGACGGTGAAGCTGAGCACCGCAATGGCCATCGTCGCATAGACCAGCGACGTGTAGCCATAAAGCCGCTTGCCCGAAAAGGTCGAGATCACCTCGGAATAGATGCCGAAAGCGGGAAGCACGAGGATATAGACCTCAGGGTGACCGAACAGCCAGAAGAGGTTGGCATAGTTCATCATGTTGCCGCCCAGGTCATTGGTGAAGAAGTGGAAATCTAGGTAGCGATCCAGCGCCAGGGTCAGCGACGCAACGGTCAGGGGCGGCATCGCAAAGACCATGATGATAGCGGTGCAAAGCGCCGTCCATGTAAAAAGCGGCATGCGAAAAAGGTGCATTCCGGGCGCGCGTTCCTTGTAGATCGTCACCGCGAAGTTGATGCCCGTCAGGGTCGAGCCCAGCCCCGCGATGGCGACCGACCAGATCCAGTAATCCGGCCCGGTCCCGGGGTTGAACGCCATGCCGGTATAGGGCGGATAGGCCGTCCACCCGCCAGTGGAAAACTCCCCCGCCACCAGTGAAATCATGATCAGCGCAGCGCCAGCGGCGGTCAGGCCCAGACTGATCTGGTTCAGCATCGGAAAGGACACGTCCCGCGCACCGATCTGCAGCGGCATCACGTAGTTGATGATGCCCGTCAGAAACGGCATGCCCATGAAGAAGATCATGATCGTGCCATGAGTGCTGAAGAGTTGGGCGAAATGCTCGGGCTGAACGAAGCCGCCGCCCAGCCCGTGGGCCTGCTGCGCGCGCATGATCACGCCCTCGATCACGCCGCGCGTCAGCATCACCAGCGCCAGCACGATATACATGATGCCGATGCGCTTGTGATCCGTGCTGGTCAGCCAATCGCGCCAGAGCGGCTTCCATGCGCGTAGCCAGATGATGAAAAGCGCCGCGGCGATGGCGCCGATGATCGCGGCCGCTGCGGCGCCCGCCGCGATCGCATGGTTCAGGGAGGGATGCTGGACAGCCTCCCAGATCGAGAATGACGACGGCTCGAGCCGCCCCAATAGCCAGCTTGTCGCCTGATCCTGCATCACTCGGGGCCTCCGTCGGCTGACGCGGGCGGGGCATATCCGGGGGCGCCGGGCTGCTCGGCGGGGCCCAGCTTCTGGCCCTGATGGTAGCGGCCGATCACCGTCTCAAACAGCCCGGCATTGACCGGATGGAAGTAAAGCGTATCCCCGGGCATTGCGTCTGTGCCAAGCGCGGCATGCGCCGCGGCCTTGGTCGTGCGCTGGGCAAGGGTGGCATAGCTTCCGGTATCAAGCGGCACACCGTCCGCCCGAACCCGTGCCACCCAGTCCGCAAAATCGGCAGGGATCATCGCGACCGCGTCGAATTTCTGCTGGGCAAACCCATCGCCATTATACTGCATGTTCTGCCCTTGGAACGTGCCGGGCTGATGCGCCAGGATGTGCAACTGTGTCTCCATGCCGGGCATCGTATAGACCTGGCCGGCCAGCGCGCCGATCATGAAGGATTGCATGACGGTGTCAGTGGTCAGCTCCAGCGCCACGGGTTGCTCTGCAGGAAAGGCCATCTCGCCCACGCTGGCGATGCCGAGGTCGGGATAGATGAAGAGCCATTTCCAATCGAGCCCGATGACCTGCACCTTTAGCTGAGCCTGCGCCAGATCGATCGGTTTGTAAGGGTCAAGAGCGCGCGTGCTGGCCCATAGCTGAACGGCCAGAACGGCGACGATGGCAACCGGAACGCCCCACATGAGGAATTCCAGCGGCCTCGAGAAGCCCCAATCGGGGGCATAGCGCGCCGTATTGCGGTATCTGTAGCGCCAGATCAGCAGGGGAACCAAGAGGAGCACGGGCAAGATGGCAACCATGGTGATTGCCACGACCCGGATCAGATGGGTCCGCTGCGCCGAAGCGATCGGGCCGGCAGGATCCATGAAAGAGGAGATGTCGCCGGCGCAGCCCGACAGAAGCGTCAGGAGCAGCGCGGCCATACAGGCACGCAGACATCCCGATGGGCTGCAGCAGCCCGGCCTGATCCTGATGCGCGCTTCACCCGACATGAACGGCGAACGCTATCAGAAGGATGAAAAGCGCCGTCGTCAGAAGCAGAAGCAGGGTATCCGCCGGCACCTGCTCGTCATCCATGGCCGTGTCGCTGTCGATGCGTTTGCGAATGTGGCGCATCCGCAGATAGGCCAGAAAGATGACCAGCATCCCGACCAACAGAACCAGCGCTTCCGACCACAAAGGCGCTGGCGGCGCGCTTAGCCGTGCCACGACCAGGCAAAAGCCGACAATCGCGACCGCGGTCCTGACCCAGGCCAGAAAGGTCCGCTCGTTCGCTGAATGATCACTGTATCGCTCAATCATGTTGCCTCTTTCCTTGGCGCTGGGAAAAGGGAGGACGCCGTCTAGGCGCTGAGATGCTCGGCGCCCCATTCGGCCAACGGCAGACCTCAGTTCGGGACCCGCCCGTGGTTGCGAAAGAAAACCTCCTTGTAGGCCATCTTTTGCGCGTAGGGCAGGCGGCCCATCCGAAGCTCCTGGATATCTCCGCCGAACCATGACGTCGCGTGGATGTAGAAGGCCTTGCCGCCGCCCATGTCGCCGATGCAGATCACTTCGGGCATCCAGTGCTTGTCGGCCTCGCTCGCGGGCATCGCGCCTACCTCCTTGGCGATCTGGCGGCCGACGATGTCAGCCTCCTGATGGCCGATGGCCCCCAGTTTGGGAACGGTGATTGCGGCGGCATCGCCGCAGGCAAAGACCTCGGGGTAATCGGGGTTGCGCATTGTCATGCCGGTGATGACAAAGCCCACCTCGTCGCAGATCGGCAGGCCTTTGAGGAAGGCGTGCGGTTTCCAGTTGGGAAAGACGATGTTCAGCTCGGTCTCAAGGCTGCGCCCGTCGGCAAACTCGATCCCCTTGGCGGTGAGGCGTTTGATGTTCTGAACGTTGTTGATGTAGTTGAAGCCCATCGACGCCGCGGCATCGAGCAACTGTGCGACGACCTTTTCCCCCGCATCCTCGGCAATCAGCGCGCCGGGCGTGAAGAGGGTGATGTTCCCGGCGCCGCCCTTGCCGTGTTCATCCAGCCAATGCGCCAGCGCCAGGGACACCTCGACCGGGGGGCCTTCGCAGGCCGCGGCGGCGGTCGGCAACCAGTCGGGGCGGCCCTTGGTCCCTTGCTCGAACCTGGCCGAGCCGACGGCGATGGCGCCGCCCTTGTAGTCGTTCTCGAGGTAGCGGATCAGGCGGTTGGCGTGGAACGCGTCGCAGACCGTGTGGCCATGCTCGGCAAAGCCTTCGATGTCATGCAGGGCCAGCTCCGCGCCCAAGGCGATCACCAGATAGTCATACCCCACCTTGTATTCCGGCGCGCCGGGCCGCTCATTGGGGCGCAGCGTGACCTTGCGGGCCTTCACGTCGATACCGAGGATTTCGGCCTGATCGAAGGATATGTCATCGCGCGCCAGTGTCTCGACCAGTGGCATGTGCATGGTGACGGCCGGATCGCGGCCCTCGAAGATTTCCAGCGGAATGTTCGGGATGTAGTCCAGATACGCCTTGCGATCGACCACGGTAATTTCCACGCGATCCTTGGCGTGATCGCGGATCTTTTGCGCCGCGCCAAGGCCTGCAAAATTGCCTCCAAGGATGAGAACTTTGGGTTTCTGTGCCATGATGGACGTCCTTATATCAATGTCTTGATGGGCTGGTTTTCGAGATTAATTCATGTACCAGCCATGGCTGACGACCATCGACTGACCGGTCAGCGCGTTGGTCGGGAATGCGGCGAAAAGCCAGGCGACTTCGGCGACATCCTCGACTGTGGTGAATTCCTGATCGACAGTCTCGCCCAGCATCACGCGGTTCACGACTTCCTCTTCGGAAATGCCCAGATCCTTGGCCTGCTCCGGGATCTGCTTCTCGACCAGCTCGGTCTTGACGAAGCCGGGGCAGATGACATTCGCCCGGACCCCGTGTTCGGCCCCCTCTTTCGAGATGACGCGGGCGAGGCCTAAAAGCCCGTGCTTGGCCGTGACATAGGCGGACTTGAGCGGTGAGGCTTCCTTGGAATGGACCGAGCCCATGAAGATGACCGAGCCGGAGCCCGCCTTGTACATGTGCGGAAGGCACGCCTTGGTGGTCAGGAACGCGCCATCGAGATGGATGGACAGCAGTTTCTTCCAATCCTCGAACGGAAAATTCTCCAGCTTGTGCACCGTCTGGATGCCCGCGTTCGAAACCAGCACATCGATGCGGCCCCATTTGTCGATGACCTTTTCGACACCGGCATTGACCGCCTTTTCGTCGGTCACGTCCATTTCGACGCCGATGGCCTTGCCCGGACCCTTCGCGGTCAGTTCGGAGGCAGTCTTCTCGGCTGCGTCCAGACGCATATCGGCGATGACCACTGATGCGCCGTCCGCGATATACCGCCCGGCGATGGCCTTGCCGATACCGCGCGCCGAGCCTGTGATGATGCACACTTTGTCCTTGAGGTTCATGGTGTCTCTCCTTTGCTGCAGTGCCGGGCCGCGCGTCATGCATCGGCCAGATAGTCGTGAACCACCTCGCCCAGTCCCAGCGTCAGATCGGCAATGAGGTGAACAGCCGATATGACCTCCAGAACCGGAAGCTGCGCGGCGGGGGCCAATGCGTGGGAATGAAGCTCCAGCCCGGCCGGAGCCTCCCATGCGCCCTTCAGGGTGATGTCGGTGATATCGTAGCTGACCAGCTCGCAGATCCGCGGGCTGCAATCCACATGGGGAATGATCTTGAGCAGGTAGTTTGGGGCCCGCAATGTGCCAAGAACCGCGTCGTGATCGAGCGTCCGGTGCTTGTATCCCATCGTTCCGGTCGCCACCCGCACCGACCCCACATCCAGAGTGCCGACCAGCGTATCCTTCTCGACCCGAAGCGCGGGGTCGGCCAGCTTCTTGGGAAAACCCCAGATCTCGCGCCCGCCCGCAATCGGGGCGTCGTCGTTTAGATACATCGCGTGGGAATATCCGCCGCGCTTTCCCCGGTAGCTGACGGGGATGATCTGACCGGATTCTGTATAGTCGCCGAATCCCGTCGAATCCGGCATCCGGATGAACTCGAATTTCACGAGCGGCTCGTCCACTTCAAGCGGCTCGGGCACGACGGCGCGCAAGGCATCCATATCTGTCCGGTAGGTTATGGTCATGAATTCGCGGTCGACGAACCTGTAGGGCCCGCGCGGGTAGGACGGGTTGGTCAGCGGCATCGAGAATGCGCGCGAGACGACGTCATCGATTTTCATGCTCCAGTTCCTTCTTGTTGTTCTTGCTCCGCTCCGAGGCCAGGTCGAAAACCTGCAATCCGTCCTTGCCGATTTTCCGGGATCGCCAGTCCTCGTGGGCAAATGTTCGGCCGACGTCATCCACACCGGCGCTCCAGTGCTGCCTCTTCGAGAGGCGCGAGAATTCGTAGTCTTTCGAATTCGTCTCGAAGCCCTCCCTGCGGTGGATCAGATGCACCAGAGCGACCGCGCATCGGGGCCCGGCCTCGCGCAGGAGCGCGAGGTCAGCGTCGGATTGGAATTCCTTGGGCAGCTTCTGCGCCAACCGCTCGGCCGCCCTGCTGATATCGTGGAGCTGCCGATAGCGGTCGGTCGTCAGCCGGGTCCGGCTGGAATAGCGAATGTCCTTTTCACGCTGCTGCACATCCGCAAGGTTGCCGGGCAGGGCGCCGCGCGCGCTGAAAAGGTCGATCTGAAAAATGCAAAGCGGATCGGCCTGCGCGTTTTCCATTACGAACTGCAAGGGCGTGTTCGACACCATGCCGCCATCCCAATAGAAACGGCCGTCGATCTCGACGGGGGGAAAGCCCGGCGGCAGCGCGCCGCTGGCCATGATGTGCTCGGGCCCGATCCGCTGCTTGGCGCTGTCGAAATAGGCGAAGTTGCCGGTCAGGACATCGACGGCCCCGACGCTCAGCCGCGGGCCCTTTTCATTGAGATAGTCGAAATCGACCAGCGCCTGCAGCGTATCGTGCAGCGGCTGCGTGTCGTAGACGCTTAGCGGCTGGGGGCAGCCCACCAGCAGGAATTGGGCGGGATTCCTCGGCCGGAAGAAGCCGGGCACCCCTGTGGCCATGACGGTCGCGGCGGCGACTTCCCTATAGGTCTGTCGGAACACGGCGCCAAGCAGCCATGAGGCGGGCCAGGGATCTGTCACGACAGCATCCCAGAACGCCTCAAGCCGGTCGCGGCGCAGCTCCGGCGGGTTGCCGCAGATGATCGCCGCGTTGATCGCGCCGATCGAAATGCCTGCGACCCAATCCGGCTCGAACCGTTCCTCGGCGAGTTGCTGGTAGGCCCCGGCCTGATAGGCCCCAAGGGCGCCACCACCCTGCAGAACCAGTACTGTGGTTTCGGATTTGGACATGAGCCGTTCCTTGCATCAGCGGACGCCGCGTGTTCTGGCGTCCATGGAGGGAAGGTAGGCATGGCCGATGAGCCTGACTTTGCCTCAACCTTAAATCGGTGCAAGGTCGTCAGCGCGTGGGTTAGGATGTGCCAAGGATGGCGCGGCGAGGGTGGCTTTTGAGCCTGAATTTCAGGAGCTTCCGATATGGCGCGCGTGCGTCCGTTTGCAGTTTTGTAAACTGGCGGCAAACATGGCGGGAGCTGCCTTGCCTACCCCCGTTCCGGCCTATCTTCATTCCGGGTGGGCGACGGGCCCCACGGGAGATGTCGAATGTCATCATATTCAATTGTTATCATCGGTGGCGGCGCCGGAGGGTTGGAACTGGCGGTGGCGCTGGCGCGGGACGGCCACTCCGATGTTCTCTTGGTGGATAAAAGCCCCACCCATGTCTGGAAGCCGCGCCTGCATGAAATGGCGGTGGGCCGTAAGGCGGGCGACGTCGATGAGATCGCCTACGCGGCGCTGGCGGACAAATGGGGCTTCTCGTTCCAGTTGGGTGAGCTGGCCGATGTGGCGCCGGATGAGCGCGCGGTGATCCTGGCGCCGATGCATGACTCAAAAGGGCGCGAGATCGTGCCGGAACGCCGGATCGGCTATCGGGCGCTGGTGCTGGCGATCGGGGGTGCCACTCCGGATTTCGGCGTCGAGGGTGCGCGCGAGCATGCCACAATGCTCGACCATGGGCGCGATGCCAAGGCGCTTCAGTCCCGCATCTCGCGGCAGATGTTGGCGCACAGGACCGTCGCCCGCGACCGGCCGCTGAAGATCGTGATCGCGGGGTCCGGTGCGACGGGCGTCGAGCTTGCGGCGCATCTCAAGGACGGGTTTCAATGCGATGCGCTGGCTCCGCAATCGACCCTTCCGGATATCGAGGTGACCATTCTGGAAGGCGCGGACCAGATCCTGCCTGGCGTGGACAGCGAGGTGCGCAGCGGGGTGCAGGCGCGGCTGGCAGAGGCGGGCGTTGTGGTCGAGACTGGCGAGCAGATCTGCAAGGTGGCGCCAGGCGAAGTGCAGACGACCAGCGGCAATACCTATGTCGCCGATCTGACCGTCTGGGCCACGGGCACCGCCGGCCCGGCAGTGTCCAAGCGTATCGAAGCGCTGGACACGAATGAGAAGAACCAGTGGATCGTCCGGCCCACGCTGCAAACCACGGCATCGGACGCAGTGTTCGCGATCGGAGATTGCTGCGCGGTCCAGGGCAGCCCCGCCCCGACTACAGCGCAGGCAGCAAGCGAGCAGGCTGCGCATCTGGCCGAGAACTTGCCCCGCTGGCTGAACGGGGATGCGCCGGCAGATTTCGAGTTTCACAACAAGGGCACCTTGTTGTCACTGGGCGATGCAGGGGCCGTGGGCGGCGTGAAGTCGTGGTTCGACGACGATATTTTCATCAATGGCCGGATGGCCCGCGCCGCGTATCAAGGGCTCTATCGCCAGCACCAGTTCAGGATACTGGGCGTGGTTAAGGGAACGGAAGAAGTGCTGGCCGATATGTTCGAGCGCGCCGTCGGCCCACGGCTCAAGGTGCATGGCTGACGCGGATCACGTGCCGGGTGAGTGGCACCGGCAGGCGCTTTGTGAGCCTCACCGCGGTGCATCTTGGCGCGCGGATCGGGCGGCCAGGAACAATGAGATGCCAGCGCTCAGAAATTTCACCGCGAGGATCGACCCAACCCCCAGCGTCAGCGCGCGCGGCCAGAGGACAAGGATGAGGCCTCCGGCAACCAACCCGGTCATCCCGCTCAGGATCATCCATCCGGCACCGCCGAGGTGTTCACCCAGACGCATCCCAAGCAGGACGAACACGATCCCGTCAAGGAAAAGGGCAATCGTCAGAACCACTGTCGGGATGGTCGCCCCGGCGTGCGGCAACAGCGCGATCACGCATCCGAATAGCGGCATGGTTGTGTAGAGCGCGCCGAAGAACCGCCATTCCGGTGCGGGACGCAAGCTGATCGACATCCAGAGGCCAGCCGCCCCCCAGACGATCAGTCCCAGCGCCAGCAAGGCGTTGTAGCCAAGCATCGGCACCGATGCGTCTGCCGCGGCGACGAGGCCGAGGGCAAGAAGCATCGCGCCCGCGCCCCAAAGCGCGGTTACCAGTTTTCCCCGATGTCCTTGAAAGCAAGATCTGGATGTCATTTTTCACATGTTCCGCGCGCAGGTGGCGCACATCATATTTGCCCATTTCGCGCTCAATAGCGGGCCTTGTCGTCCTCCGCTTGGAGGCAGTTTTACAAATCTGTAAACTTCGGGTGATGAAGGTGACCTTTCCGCCGGTTAGTGCGACTGTAGCGCCAGACCCGGCGCGGACCCGGTGTGGAGATTGCCATGAAGATCCTGCTTGCAGAAGACGACCCGAAGATGGCCGATTTCATCTCGTCAGGGCTTGAAGAGCATGGCCACAGCGTCGACCGTGTCGAAGATGGCCGCGATGCGCTCAGCTATTGTCTCTACAACTCGTGCGATCTTGCGATCCTCGACAGGATGATGCCCGGAATGGATGGGCTATCTGTACTCAAGGCAATGCGCGCGGCACGCAATGAAACCCCCACGATCTTTCTGACCGCGCTGGGGGATGTCGATGACCGTGTTGACGGGCTGACGGCCGGCGCTGATGACTATCTGTCCAAGCCGTTTCATTTTTCCGAACTGCTTGCCAGGATTTCCTCGATCACCCGCCGGCAGAACGACATGTCGGTGACCAATACCCTTGAGGTTCATGATCTTGCTCTGGACCTTCTGACGCGCACGGCCCAGCGGCAAGGCCAGCTGATCGAGCTGCAGTCCAAGGAGTTCGCCCTTCTGGAGGTTCTGATGCGCAATGCAGGGCGCATCATCACCAGAACGATGCTGCTGGAGCGCGTGTGGAATTTCAACTTCGATCCGAACACGACGGTGGTCGAGACGCATATCAGCCGGCTGCGCAGCAAGATCGACAAACCCTTCGACATCCCCTTGATCCACACGGTCCGCAATTCCGGCTATTCCATCCATGGACCGCGGTAGTGTCCTCTCGGGAGACGCGTTTCGCACGGCGATCTACTCGGCGTCGGTGTTTGTCTTTGTCCTGGGGGCCGCAGGGATCGCGGCCTATTTCTATGTTCAGAAAACGATGCTGGGTGAGATCGAGCAGCAGGTCCTGCAGGAGAAGTTCCTGCTCAACGAGGTCTATTCCAACGAAAGCGGGCTGGACGGCGTTGTCACCACAGTCCAGGCGCTCGACTCGCCCGTCGAGCTTAACGGGCGCGCGATCGGTATTTTCGACGATGAGGGGGCCAGACTGGCGGGCAATGTCGCAACGGCGCCCGATCGGCTCGGATGGGCGCGGGGATCGCTGGAGATGGTGCCGGAATTCGCGGCGGGGTCCATCCCCGAGTATGATTATTACCACCATACCTATGTAATCGGCGATCAAACCTTCGTTCTGGGCCGCGGGCTCGATCTGGTGCGCAAGGCCGAGATGACGATGATCCGCGTCCTGATCGTACTGGGCCTCATCATCGTGCTATTGATCCTCAGGATCGGTTTCACGACCAGCCGCGCCAGCCTGGGCAAGCTGGAGCGGCTGGAAGGCACGCTTGATCGGGTGTCCCAGGGGGCCACGTCGGAGCGGCTGGAGGTGTCATCCCGCAACGATCAGATCGACCGCATATCGCGGCGCGTGAATGTCCATCTCGACCGGCTCGACCAGTTGATGGTCAGCACGCGCACGGCGGCTGCCGCGGTCGCGCATGATCTGAAAACGCCGCTTTCTCGCGCGTTCCTCAGTCTCGACAAGGCATTGAGAGAGGTCGAGAGGAAGAAGGACCCGAGGCAGATGATCGAAGCCTCGCAGGAGGAGTTGACGCGCCTCAACAGCATCTTCGACACGATCCTGCGGATCGCCCGCCTCGAGTCGCAAAGCGCTCAGGGGGAGTTTCACGTCTGCGACATGCGTGAAAACCTCGAGGGCCTCGCTGAAACGCTGAAGGCGATCATGGAGGATAACGGGCAGAACTTCGTTCTGGATATTGAGGATGAAGGCGCGTTCAACACCAGATGCGATGCCGGGATGATGCGGCAACTGGTGATGAACCTGGTTCAGAATTCAATGAACTACTGCCCCGCCGGATCGACGGTTACCGTCTCGCTGGCGCGAGATGGGTCCGGGATCATCCTGTCCGTCGCCGATGACGGCCCCGGCATTCCCGCCGAAGATCGCAGCCACGTGCTGGACCCATTCTACCGCGTCGATGGCAGCCGTACCAAACCCGGAAACGGCCTGGGCCTGTCGCTGGTCAAGGCTATCGCGGGTCGACACGGCGCGCAGATCATGCTGACGGACAACGCGCCGGGTCTGAAGGTCACCCTGCGCTTCCCAGTTGCGGAGGGGGGCCAGGTGAACGGCGCAAGTTGATCCTCGCGGGGCGCGATCAACCTCACCTCCAGCAGATCCTTTCGTGTGGAATCGTATCGCGCGCTCTCGGGGGACTGATCCTCAGCTCTCGTCAGTTCAGCCTCAGCCGCCGCGTAAACCTTGACATATTTCTCCAACGCGACCGTGAGATCTTTCGTCTTGAGCGGAACGATGCTCTCGAATTTTCCCATAGCCAATCGAAGCCTGCGCGGAAAACGTCTGCGACGCTTAATCACGCCTGATCGTTCGTCTGGATAAAGGCAGTAACGTGAGCCGACATGATCTACGTCTCCCAGCTCGATTTAAAAGCTGAAGTGTTACCAATGTGTTAGCTGAGGAGATGGTGCCCAGGAGAGGACTCGAACCTCCACACCGTTGCCAGTACTAGCACCTGAAGCTAGCGCGTCTACCATTCCGCCACCTGGGCAGGTCACGTGAGGGGGCGTTTAGACCCCGGCGCTGGGCGTGTCAACGGCCTTTTTCGCGTGAGCTGACATGCCGCCTTGCCCGCAGGGCCGTGCGCAGGTAGGACAGTAGGCGCACGAAACTCAGCACAGCGCGCCGGAGGCTGCTCTTATGTCGAAACTGGTCACAATCTTTGGCGGATCGGGCTTTGTCGGCCGCTATGTCGCCTATCGCATGGCGCAGGCTGGCTGGCGTGTCCGTGTCGCCTGCCGCCGTCCCGAAACGGCCGGTTTCGTGCGCACCTACGGTGTTGTCGGCCAGGTCGAGCCTGTCATTTGCAACATTCGCAATGATGAAAGCGTGCGCGCGGTCACGCGCGGCGCGGATGCGGTGGTCAACTGCGTCGGCACCTTCGATCGCAAGGGCAAGAACAATTTCGGTGCGGTGCAGGATGACGGCGCAACGCGCATCGCCCGCATGGCGGCGGAAGAGGGTATCTCCCATCTCGTCCACATCTCTGCAATCGGCGCGGATGTCGACGGTGCCAGCCTCTATGCCAAAAGCAAGGGCCGGGGCGAAAAGGGCGTGCTCGAGCATTTCCCGAATGCGGTGATCCTGCGCCCCTCCATCGTCTTCGGGCCCGAGGATTCCTTTTTCAACCGCTTTGCCGGGATGACCAAGATGGGTCCGATCCTGCCTGTCGTCGGCGCAAGCACCAGGTTCCAGCCGGTCTATGTCGGCGACGTGGCCGATGCCGCCGCGATGGGCGCGCAGGGCCGCGCCGCGCCGGGCATCTACGAGCTGGGCGGTCCCGAAGTGCAGACCTTCCGCGAGCTGATGCAGGACATGCTGGCGGTCATTCGCCGCCGCCGCCTGATCGTGAACATCCCCTTCCTGCCGGCCCGCATCCTTGGCGCGGTGATGGAGCTGGGTCAGAGTCTGACACTGGGCCTTGCGCCTGCGCAGATCACGCGTGACCAGGTGACCTCGCTGAAATCCGATAACGTGGTGCAGGACGGCGCCAAGGGCTTTGCCGATCTGGGCATCACGCCGACGGCGATGGACGCGGTTCTGCCCGACTACCTGTGGCGCTTCCGTCCCTCGGGGCAGTATGCCGCGATGACGGAATCGGCCAAGGATGCATCCGGCAAGCTGGGCGCGCAGTAATCAAGGCTTAGGGCCAGGCCGACGCAGAGCGGCTGTCCCACCTCGCCCGCCCGTGCACGGGCAGTCGCAACAGGCAAGAGCGGTGCAACTATGTCGGATACCACGCTGGTCGCGGCCGCCCTCGGGCTGATCGAGGGCCTGACCGAGTTCATTCCAGTCTCCTCCACCGGCCACCTGCTTCTGGTCGGGCATTTCATGGGGTTCCACAGCCCGGGCCGCAGTTTCGAGGTGGTGATCCAGCTGGGAGCGGTTCTGGCGCTGCTCAGTGTCTATTTCACACGGCTGGCGCAGGTGCTGATCGACGCGCCTTACAAGCCCGGCGCGCGGCGCTTTCTGGCCTCGGTGATCATCGCGTTCCTTCCGGCGGTGGTGGTGGGCATGCTCGCGCATTCCTTCATCAAGCAGGTGCTCTTCGAGACGCCCATTCTGGTGGCGGTCATGCTGATCCTTGGCGGTATCATCCTGATCTTTACGGATCGCTTTGCGCCGCCACCCCGGTATGATGATGCGACCCATCTGCCCATTTGGGTCACCCTGCGCATCGGTCTCTTCCAGTGCCTTGCGATGGTTCCCGGGACCAGCCGGTCAGGTGCGACAATTGTCGGCGCGCTTTTGATGGGGGTGGATAAACGGGCGGCGGCGGAATTCTCGTTCTTTCTCTCGATCCCGACGATGGTGGGGGCGGTCACCTATGACCTCTACAAGAATTGGGACGTTCTGGACCTGAGCGCGATGGGCGACATCGCGATCGGCTTTGCAATGGCGTTCGTCAGTGGACTTCTCGTCGTCAAGTGGTTGCTCGGCTTCGTTTCGCGCAACGGATACGCGCCGTTTGGCTGGTGGCGAATCATAGTCGGAACGATCGCCTTTGGGTTTCTGCTGGTAGGGTGAAGTCGTTTAGGTAATAACTGCTGTCACATTAACACGAAGCCGAGCAACAGAATTTCGCCCGCTCACCAGTTTTCTGATATATGCGTCAGTATTACTGTCTTTTATCTCTTTTGCGCCCGGTCTATGCATCAACGGCTGAATAGATAGGTGCGCCGATGGCCGACAACCCGATGCTGAAATTTACGACCGTGATGCGCGACATGCCCGAAAAGCGTGCGCCGGATCTGCGGGCCCATGATTTCCACGAGATCTACGCCGAATACGCCGCCGACAAGGCGCGCGAACAGGCCAGCCGGTGCAGCCAATGCGGCGTGCCTTACTGCCAGAGCCATTGCCCGCTGCACAACAACATCCCCGACTGGCTGCGCCTGACCGCCGAGGGCCGCCTCAAGGAGGCCTACGAGATCAGCCAGGCCACCAACACCTTCCCCGAGATCTGTGGCCGCATCTGCCCGCAGGATCGTCTCTGCGAAGGGAACTGCGTGATCGAGCAGTCGGGCCACGGCACAGTCACCATCGGCGCGGTTGAGAAATACATCACCGACACCGCGTGGGACGAAGGCTGGGTCATCCCCGCCAAACCGGCGCAGGAACGCAGCGAAAGCGTCGGCATCATCGGCGCAGGCCCCGGCGGGCTGGCCGCGGCCGACATGCTGCGCCGCGCGGGCGTGCAGGTGACCGTCTATGACCGCTATGACCGGGGCGGCGGCCTGATGACCTACGGTATCCCCGGCTTCAAGCTGGAAAAGGACGTGGTCATGCGCCGGATGGAGCAACTGGAGGCGGGCGGCGTGACCTTCCGGCTCAACTGCAACGTCGGCACGGACATCACTTTCGCCGAGATGCGCAGCAAACATGACGCGCTGATCATCGCCACCGGCGTCTACAAATCGCGCGAGCTGACTGGCCCCGGATCGGGCGCCAAGGGCATCGTGCGCGCCATCGACTTCCTGACCACCAGCAATCGGCAATCCTTTGGCGATGCAGTGCCCGAATTCGATGACGGCACGCTCAATGCCTCGGGCAAGCGCGTCGTCGTGATCGGCGGCGGCGATACGGCGATGGACTGCGTGCGCACCGCCATCCGTCAGGGCGCGACATCGGTCAAATGCCTCTACCGCCGCGACCGCACCAACATGCCCGGCAGCCAGCGCGAGGTCGCCAATGCCGAGGAGGAGGGCGTCGTCTTCGAATGGCTCAGCCTGCCCAAGGGCTTCTCGGGCGATCCCGTTACCTCGGTGCGGGTCCAGCAGATGCGCCTCGGTGCGCCCGACGCGACGGGACGCCAGTCGCCCGAGGAGATCGAAGGCGCCGTTCATGACGAACCTGCGGATCTGGTGATCAAGGCCCTCGGCTTCGAGGCCGAGGAATTGCCGACCCTCTGGGACCAGCCCGAGCTGGAGGTTACCCGCTGGGGCACCGTCAAGGCCGAGTTCACGACCGGCCGCACGTCGCTGCCTGGGGTTTATGCCATCGGCGACATCGTGCGCGGTGCGTCCCTCGTTGTCTGGGCCATCCGCGACGGGCGCGACTGCGCCGATGCGATCCTGAGCGATCTGGCCGCCAGCCAGGCAGTGGCAGCCGAATGAGCGGGCTGCAGGGTCAGTGTCTCTGCGGCGCGGTAAGGGTCACCGTTACCGGCGTGTATGATCCTGCGATCGGCGCGTGCCACTGCCGCATGTGCCAGCAATGGTCCGGCGGGCTGTTCGCTTGTTTTTCGGCAGGGGCGGAGGCCGTTACAGTCACCGGCCCGATCACGCGGCACGCATCGTCATCCTTCGCAGAACGCGCCTTCTGCGCGACCTGTGGCTCGCATCTATGGATGCGCGATACGGACCGTGCGGACGCGCCCTATGACCTGATGCCGGGTTTGTTCGAGGCAGCGGCGGATTGGCCGCTTCGATCCGAGATCTATTGCGATCAGGCGATGGCAGCGACCCGGCTTGTCGGCGACCACCCGCGCCAGACGGCCGCGCAGTATGAAGCCGAATACACCCATGTCGAGGGAGACATCGAATGACCACACTTGACGCCAACTGGGCCTCCGCAGAGCAGGCCAAGCGCGACTGGATGGCCGAGAATGGCCTCTACGCGCATGACGAAGAGCATTCTTCCTGCGGTGTCGGCCTTGTCGTCGCGGTCAGCGGCAAACGCTCGCGCCGCGTGGTGCAGGCGGGCATCAACGCTCTGAAGGCGATCTGGCATCGGGGTGCGGTGGATGCAGATGGCAAGACCGGCGATGGCGCGGGCATCCACCTGCAGATCCCGGTGCCGTTCTTCTACGACCAGATTCGGCGCACCGGCCACGAGCCGCGTCAGGATCAGCTGATCGCCGTTGGCCAGGTTTTCCTGCCGCGCACCGATTTCGGCGCGCAGGAGGCCTGCCGGACCATCGTGGAAACCGAAGTGCTGCGCATGGGCCACACGATCTATGGCTGGCGGCATGTGCCCGTCGACATCACCTGCCTTGGTGAAAAGGCCAACGCCACGCGCCCCGAGATCGAGCAGATCCTGATCTCGAACGCCAAGGGTATCGAGGAAGAGGATTTCGAGCGCGAGCTGTACGTCATCCGCCGCCGCATCGAAAAGGCGGTGATCGCCGCCGGCATCGCCAATTTCTACATCGCGTCGCTGTCGTGCCGCAGCATCATCTACAAGGGTATGATGCTGGCCGAGGAGGTTGCGGTCTTCTACCCCGACCTGATGGACGAGCGGTTCAAGTCGGCCTTCGCCATTTATCACCAGCGCTATTCGACCAACACCTTCCCGCAATGGTGGCTGGCGCAGCCCTTCCGCATGCTGGCCCACAACGGCGAGGTCAACACGCTCAAGGGCAACCGCAACTGGATGAAAAGCCACGAGATCCGCATGGCCTCGTCCGCCTTTGGCGATCTGGCCGAGGACATCAAGCCGATCATCCCCGGCGGCGCGTCCGACTCTGCCGCGCTCGACTCGGTTTTCGAGGTGCTGGTGCGCGCGGGCCGCTCGGCCCCGATGGCGAAAACCATGCTGGTGCCGGAGTCGTGGTCGAACCTTGCGCAGGATTTGCCACAGCCGTGGCGCGACATGTATTCTTACTGCAACTCGGTGATGGAGCCGTGGGACGGCCCCGCCGCGCTGGCCATGACCGATGGCCGCTGGGTCTGTGCGGGCCTTGACCGCAACGGCCTGCGCCCGATGCGCTATGTCGTCACCGGCGATGGCCTTGTCATCGCGGGCAGCGAGGCGGGTATGGTGCCCATCGACGAATCCACCGTGCGCGAAAAGGGCGCGCTGGGCCCGGGCCAGATGCTGGCCGTCGACATGAAAGAGGGCAAGCTTTACGGCGATGTCGAGATCAAGGACCGCCTTGCCGCCGCGCTGCCCTTTGGTGAATGGGTGGGCAAGATCAACGAAATGGACGAGGCGCTGGCCGTGGTCAGCGAGGCGCCCCTGAACAGCGGCGATGCCTTGCGCCGCCGCCAGATCGCGGCAGGCTATACCATCGAAGAGCTGGAACAGATCCTTGCCCCGATGGGTGAGGACGGCAAGGAGGCGATCGCCTCGATGGGGGACGACACGCCCAGTGCGGTGCTGAGCAACCAGTATCGCCCGCTCAGCCACTATTTCCGGCAGAATTTCAGCCAAGTGACGAACCCGCCCATCGACAGCTTGCGCGAATACCGCGTGATGAGCCTCAAGACCCGCTTTGGCAACCTGCGCAACGTGCTGGACGAGAGCGGCGCGCAGACGCAGATCATCGTGCTGGACAGCCCCTTCGTGGGCAACGCCCAGTGGAACGTGCTCATGCAGCAGTTCAGCTCGACTGTGGGGCATATCGACTGCACCTTTGCCGCCGGTCCCGGCGCCCTTCAGGAGGGGCTGGAGCGGATCCGCGCCGAGGCCGAGGATGCCGTGCGCAGCGGTGCGGGCCATATCGTGCTGACCGACGAGGCCGTCGGCGAGGACCGCATCGGCATGCCGATGATCCTGGCCACCTCGGCCGTGCACAGCCACCTGACGCGCAAGGGGCTCCGCACCTTCTGCTCGCTCAACGTGCGTTCGGCCGAGTGCATCGACCCGCATTACTTTGCCGTGCTGATTGGTGCGGGCGCGACGGTGGTCAATGCCTATCTGGCAGAGGATTCCTTGGCCGACCGGATCGAGCGTAACCTGCTGGACGGCAGCCTGACCGAGGTGGTCGCGCGCTACCGCAAGGCCATCGACCAGGGCCTGCTCAAGATCATGTCCAAGATGGGAATTTCCGTCATCTCCTCCTACCGCGGCGGCCTGAACTTCGAGGCGATCGGCCTTTCCCGCGCGATGTGCGCCGAGTATTTCCCCGGCCTCGTCAGCCGCATCAGCGGTATCGGCGTCAGCGGCATCCAGACCAAGCTGGAGGAGATCCACGCCAAGGCCTATGGCACGCCGGAAAACGTGCTGCCCATCGGCGGCTTCTACAAGGCGCGCCGATCGGGCGAAACCCACGCATGGGGCGCGCAGAACATGCATATGTTGCAAACCGCGTGCAATACGGCCAGCTTCGATCTATGGAAGCGCTACTCGGCCACGATGCAGGCGGCGGCGCCGATCCACCTGCGCGACCTGATGGCGATCAAGCCCATGGGCAAGGCCATCCCGCTGGACGAAGTCGAAAGCGTGACCGCGATCCGGAAGCGCTTTGTCACGCCCGGCATGTCGCTGGGCGCGCTGAGCCCTGAGGCGCACAAGACGCTGAACGTCGCGATGAACCGCATCGGCGCGCGCAGCGACTCGGGCGAGGGCGGCGAGGATCCGGCGCATTTCCTGCCGGAATCCAATGGCGACAATCCTTCGGCCAAGATCAAGCAGGTCGCCTCGGGCCGCTTTGGCGTAACCGCCGAATACCTCAACCAATGCGAGGAGCTGGAGATCAAGGTGGCCCAGGGCGCCAAGCCCGGCGAGGGTGGCCAGCTACCCGGCATGAAGGTGACCGAGCTGATCGCGCGGCTGCGCCACTCGACGCCGGGGGTCACGCTGATCTCGCCGCCGCCGCATCACGACATCTATTCCATCGAGGACCTCGCGCAGCTGATCTACGACCTCAAGCAGATCAACCCGATTGCCAAGGTGACGGTCAAGCTGGTGGCGCAATCGGGCGTCGGCACCATCGCGGCGGGCGTGGCCAAGGCCAAGGCCGATGTGATCCTCATCTCCGGGCACAACGGCGGCACAGGCGCCAGCCCTGCGACCTCGATCAAATACGCGGGCCTCCCTTGGGAGATGGGCCTGACCGAGGCGCATCAGGTGCTGTCGATGAACAACCTGCGCGGCCGCGTGACCCTGCGCACCGATGGCGGGCTGCGCACCGGGCGCGACATCGTCATGGCCGCCATGCTGGGCGCCGAGGAATACGGCATCGGCACCGCGGCGCTGATCGCCATGGGCTGCATCATGGTGCGCCAGTGCCAGAGCAATACCTGCCCCGTCGGCGTCTGCACGCAGGATCCCGCGCTGCGGGAGAAATTCACCGGCAGTGCCGAGAAGGTCGTCAACCTCATCACCTTCTATGCGCAGGAGGTGCGCGAGATCCTGGCAAGCATCGGCGCGCGCAGCCTTGATGAAGTGATCGGGCGCGCGGATCTGCTGACTCAGGTCAGCCGCGGCTCGGCGCATCTGGACGATCTGGACCTTAACCCGATGCTGATCACCGTCGCCAGCCACGGTGCGCCCTATGATCGCGCCCGTCCGCGCAACCCGGTGCCCGACACGCTGGATGCCGAGATCGTGCGCGACGCCGCCCGCTTCCTCGACGACGGCGAGAAGATGCAGCTGCACTACGCGGTGCAGAACACGCACCGCACGGTGGGCACGCGCCTCAGCAGCCATATCGTGCGCAAGTTCGGCATGCGCAACTCGCTGCAGCCCGATCACCTGACGGTAAAACTGTCGGGCAGCGCCGGGCAGTCGCTGGGCGCCTTCGCCGCGCCGGGCCTGAAACTGGAAGTGTCGGGCGATGCCAACGACTACGTGGGCAAGGGCCTGTCGGGCGGTATCATCGTGGTCCGCCCGCCCATGTCCAGCCCACTGGAGGCCAGCGAGAACACCATCATCGGCAATACCGTCCTTTATGGCGCGACTGCTGGCTACCTTTTTGCCGCCGGCCGCGCGGGCGAGCGGTTTGCCGTGCGCAACTCGGGCGCGCAGGTGGTGATCGAGGGGTGCGGCAGCAACGGGTGCGAATACATGACCGGCGGTGTTGCCGTGATCCTGGGCCGCATCGGCGCCAATTTCGGCGCGGGTATGACCGGGGGCATGGCCTATCTCTATGACCCGGACGGCCTTGCCGCCCCGCTGATGAACCGCGAGACCATCGTGACGGGGGGCGTGCTACATCCCCATTGGGAAGAGCAGCTGAAGACCCTTGTCCAGCGTCACGCCGACGAGACGGGCAGCCGCAAGGCGCTGGACATCCTGCAGCATTGGGACGCCGAGCGCGCGCATTTCATTCAGGTCTGCCCGCGCGAGATGCTGGGCAAGCTGCCCCATCCGCTAAGCGATGAGGATATCGCGGTGCCCGCCGAATAAGCGCAGCGCGAGTCAATGAAAAACCCCGGGCGCTTCTGATGCCCGGGGTTCTTTTTCGAGTATTTTCAGAACGATGAAAGCGTCAGATGCTCGCCTCGTAGAGGGCGCGCAGGTTGTCCTTGGTCAGCTTGACGGGGTTGCCGCCGCAGCTGGGATCCTTGACCGCCTCGTCCACCAGATCGTCGATGCGGTCCGCGGTGACGCCCATTTCCGAGAGTTTGCGCGGGATGCCGAGCGCGTCGTTGAACTCCTGCACGAAGCTGCAGAAGCCATCGAACCCGCCCTCGATATCAAGATAGGCGGCGGCCGAGCGGAAACGATCGCGGATCTCGGGCGCGTTCAGCTGAAGCACGGCGGGCATGCAGACGGCGTTGGTGGTCCCGTGATGCGTGCCGAAGACAGCGCCGACCGGGTGGCTCATCGCGTGGATCGCGCCAAGACCCTTCTGGAACGCGGTCGCGCCCATCATCGCGGCGCTCATCATATGCGCGCGCGCCTCAAGGTCATTGCCGTCCTTGTAGGCGCGCGGCAGGAAGTCCTTGACGAGGCGCATCCCCTCCAGCGCCATGCCCTGGCTCATCGGGTGGTAATGCGGGCTGGAATACGCCTCGACACAATGGGCGAAAGCATCGAGGCCGGTGCCTGCGGTAATGAACTTGGGCATGCCGGCGGTCAACTCCGGATCGCAGATGACGACCGTGGGCATGACCTTGGGGTGAAAGATGATCTTCTTCACATGCGTCACGGAATTGGTGATGACGCTGGCGCGCCCCACCTCGGATCCGGTGCCGGCGGTGGTCGGCACGGCGATGATCGGCGCGATGGCATCTGCATCGGCGCGGGTCCACCAGTCGTCCACATCCTCATAATCCCAAACGGGGCGCGTCTGGTGGGCCATGAAGGCGACCATCTTGCCGAGATCCAGCCCCGAGCCGCCGCCGAAAGCGATCACGCCGTCATGGCCGCCCTCGAGATAGGCGGTGACACCGGCGGCGAGGTTGATCTCGTTCGGATTGGGATCGACGTCGGAGAAGATACCGCGGCCAAAGCCCGCCTTCTCCATGATGTCCAGCACCTGCGCGGTGATCGGCAGATCGGCCAGCCCTTTGTCGGTCACCAGAAGGGGGCGCGTCATGCCGGCCTGCGCGCAGGCGGCGGGCAGCTCGGCAATGCGGCCGGCGCCGAATTTTACGGAGGTCGGGTAGGACCAGTTTCCAGTCAGGTTCATTTTGTCACCTTCTTGAGATGGTAGGATTTGGGGCGTGTCAGGTTGTGATAGCCGATGATCGACAGACCGCCGCCCCGGCCCGTATCCTTGCAGCCGGTCCAGCACAAGCCGGGGTCCAGATAGTCGGCGCGGTTCATGAAGACGGTGCCTGTCTCAATCCGGTCACCGATGGCCTGCGCGCGTTTCACATCGGCGGTCCAGAGGCTGGCGGTCAGGCCGAAATTGCTGTCATTCATCAGCTCGATCGCCTCGTCGTCGGACGACACTTTCATGATGCCGACGACGGGGCCAAAGCTCTCGTCGCGCATCACGCGCATCTCGTGCGTCACATTCGTCAGGATCTGGGGCGTGAGATAGGCGCCGCCGTCGTCAGCGGCCATCTTGGCGATATGCGCCTTGGCACCGGCGGCCACCGCCTCGTCGATCTGTGCGCGCACTTCCTTGGCAAAGCGCACATGCGCCATCGGGCCGAGGGTGGTCTCGGGGTCCAGCGGATCGCCCAGCCTGTAGCCTTCGACGATCTTCACGGCCTTCTCGACGAAGGCGTCATAATGGCTCTCATGCACATAGATCCGCTCGATCCCGCAGCAGCACTGGCCCGAATTGAACATCGCCCCGTCGATCAGCGTGTCGACCGCGGCATCCAAATCGGCATCCTCCATGACATAACCCGGATCCTTGCCACCCAGCTCGGTCGCCACGGGAGTGAATGTTCCGGCCGCCGCGCGCTCCATCTCGCGCCCGCCACCGACGGAGCCGGTGAAGTTCACGAAATCCACGGCGCTGGCCGAGATCAGGCCCGACGTGGTGTCATGCCCCATGAAAACGTTCTGAAACACATCCTCTGGCACGCCCGCCGCATGAAACGCCTGCGCCATCCGCTCGCCCACCAGAAGCGTTTGCGTCGCGTGTTTCAACAGCACGGTGTTCCCGGCAATCAGCGCGGGCGCGACCGTATTTACGGCGGTCATGTAAGGGTAGTTCCACGGCGCCACGACCAGCACCACACCATGCGGCAACCGCTTGATGTAACGTAGGAAGGTGTCATCTTCGCTCACGACGATATCGGCCAGCGCGTCCTCGGCAATCCCTGCCATATGCGACGCGCGCTCGTTGAAACCGCCGAACTCGCCGCCATAGCGCACAGGCCGCCCCATCATGCGGGCCAGCTCGGGCACGATATCGTCATTCATCGCGCCTACGGCCTCGACCCCCGCCATGACCAGCCGGATCCGCTCGGCCAGGGGCCGCGCCGCCCAGTTCACCTGCGCATTGCGGGCCCGCGCCGCCGCCGCCTTGGCGCCATCGATATCCAGCGTCTCGCGCGTGGCAAAAACCGATCCGTCGATCGGTGATATGCAGGTCAGTGTCTCGCTCATTGCAAACCTATCCAGTTATCCGCAGGGGCCAGTCTTTCTTCTCGCCCCAAATATCCCCGCCGGAGGCTCCGGCGCTCTCAATCCGTCGCTACCCGTGCTTCAGCAGCGCTCGAACCCGCGCGCAATCTCGTAATCGGTGACGGCGGCCTCGAAATCCTCGATCTCGACCTCGGCGGCGCGGGCGTAGTGATCGACCACATCATCACCCAGCGTCTTGCGCAGCATCTTCGACCCTTTCAGCGAGGCATAAGCATCGCGCAGATTGGTCGGGATCATGCCCTCGTCGCCGGAATAGGCATCGCCCTTGAATGGCGCGGCCAGCTCCAGCTTCTCCTCGATCCCCGCCATTCCGGCGGCCAGTTGCACGGCCATCGCCAGATACGGATTGATGTCCGACCCGCCGACGCGGCATTCGACGCGCACCGCCTTGGTGCTTTCGCCGCAGAGGCGGAATCCGGCGGTGCGGTTGTCCACCGACCAGATCGTGCGTGTGGGCGCGAATGTGCCCTTCATGAACCGCTTGTAGCTGTTGATGTAGGGCGCGAGGAAATAGGTGTAGTCGGGCGCATATTTCAGCATTCCGGCCATGTAATGCTTCATCAGCCGGGACATGCCCAGATCATCGGATTTGTCGTAAAAGACGTTCTCGCCATCCTTCCACAGCGACTGGTGCACATGGCTCGAGCTGCCCACGCGGTCGCGGCTCCATTTCGGCAGGAACGATACCGCGTGACCTTGCTGCCAAGCGATCTCCTTGACCGCATGCTTGGCGATCGAGTGATAATCGGCGGTGTCGAGCGCCGCGGCATATTTGATGTTCAGCTCTTCCTGGCCCGCTTCGGCCTCGCCCTTGGTGCATTCGATGGGCAGGCCCGCGTCCCAGAGGTGATTGCGCAAGGGGCGCATCACATGCTCTTCCTTGGTGGTCTGGAAAAGGTTGTAATCTTCATTATAGCCCGAGATCGGCGCGAGGTCGCGGTAGCCCTCCTTGCGGATCTGATCGAAGCTCTTCTCGAACAGGAAGAATTCCAGTTCGGTCGCCATCATCGCCGTCATGCCCATCTCTTCCAGCCGGGCCAGCTGCTTTTTCAGCATGGCGCGGGGCGAATGGGGGACAGGCTCCTGCGTGTGGTGATCCAGCACGTCGCAAAGGACCAGAACCGTGCCCTCCAGCCATGGCATCGGGCGCAGCGTGTTCAGATCGGGGCGCATGACGTAATCGCCATAACCAGATTCCCACGAGGTGCTGGCAAAGCCTTCGGGTGTCGACATCTCGAGGTCGGTGGCCAGAAGGTAATTGCAGCAATGGGTTTCCTTGTAGGCGCCATTGATGAAATGCCGCGCGTGAAAGCGTTTGCCCATCAGGCGGCCCTGCATGTCGACAAGGGCGACGAGGACGGTATCGACGCGGCCCGCCTCCACCTCTTCCTTCAGTTGGTCAAAGCTGAGCGCCGGGGTCTGGGCAGTCGTTTGGGCAGGCATGGGAAACCTCAAAAAATGGCGGATGGTTGAAAAAGAGGGACCGGCCCCGGAAAACTCCGGAGCCGGCCAGTATGTACAGGATCACTCGAAGGTGTAGGGAGGGCCTGCCTTGCTGATCACGTCGTTGTAGTCGCGGAAGATCTGCACGACCTTCTGGTGCACTTCGCCTTCTTCGGCGATTTCATCCCAGAAGGTGACGGCGGCCTCTTCGACCGTCTTCCACTCGGATTGCGGGATCGAGCGCAGCTGCAGCTTGTCGCCCTGCGCGCGCAGGCGCGCCTCGCCGCCCCAATACCACTGGTTGCGATAGGTGTGGCTGGCCTCGATCCCGGCCATGACGATCTGCTTGAGGTGGTCGGGCAGATCCGCCCATTGCTGCGGATTGACGAAGAACGAGCCGATCCACGCACCCGAGATGTTGTTGGTCAGGAAGTAGTCGGTGACGTCCGCCCAGCCCACCGTGTAATCCTCGGTGATGCCCGACCAGGCCATGCCATCGAGCTCGCCGGTCTGCACGGCAACCTCGGCATCTTCGTAGGGGATGCTGACCGGCACGACGCCGAACTGCGACAGGAACCGGCCCGCCGTTGGGAAGGTATAAAGACGCAGGCCATCCAGGTCGGCCAGCGACGTGATTTCCTTGGTGGTGTTGAAGTTGCACGGATCCTGCCCGGCAGCGGACAGCCACTTGACGCCGACCTTCTCGTATTCCGCGTCCCAGATATCGGCGAGGCCATACTGGTTGAAGAGGACAGGCACGTCCAGGATGTGCTTGGTTGCCAGCGGGAAGTACCCGCCGAACCGCTGCAGCGGCGTGGGCGACGCCATCGAGTCGTCATCCGAATGCACACCGTCGATGGTGCCGCGCTGAAGGGCCTGGAAAAGCTCGCCGGTGGGCACGATCTGGTCCGCGTAGAACAGCTCGATCTCCATCTCGCCATTGGCGGCGTTGTTGATGTAGTCGATGGCGGGCTTTGTCACATGCTCGCCCAGCGCGGCGCCGGCATAGGTCTGAAAGCGCCATTTGATCGGCGCCTGTGCGCGCACGATGCTGGGGGCGCCCAGCGCGGTCGCGGCAGTGCCGAGACCGGCGGAGGCCAGAAACTTTCTGCGTGTCGTCATTTTTTCTCTCCTTGTTGTGGTCATGTCTTGCCCCGGTGTGCCGGGATTCTGATTGGGCCTAGTTATAGACCAGATCGGGCAGCCACAGCGCGATTTGCGGGAATGCCATCACAGCGATCAGCGCGCCCACCATGACCGCCACGAACGGGATGATCGACCGGTAAATGTCGCGAATCGAAATCTCGGGCGGGGCCATCGCGCGCATCAGGAACAGGTTATAGCCAAAGGGCGGCGTCATGTAGGCAATCTGGCAGGTGATCGTGTAAAGCACGCCGTACCAGATCAGATCAAAGCCCAGCTCGCCCACCAGCGGCACGTAAAGCGGCGCCACGATGACCAGCATGGCCGTATCATCGAGGAACGTGCCCATCACGATGAAGCTGAGCTGCATCAGGATCAGGATCACCCAAGGCGACAGGCCCCACTGCGTGGTAAAGAGGTCCGAGATCGCCTTGACCGCACCCAGCCCGTCGAAGATGGCGCCAAAGCCCAGCGCGGCGAGGATGATCCACATGAACATGCAGGAGATCCCCAGCGTATTGCGCACTGAGTTCTCAAAGACCTCGCGCGTCATCCGACCCTTCAGCACGGCGGCAAGGAAGGCCGCCATCGCGCCGATGGCGCTGCTTTCCACGAGGCTGGTCCAGCCCTTGACGAAAGGCACCATCATCACCGCGAAGATCACCAGCGGCAGAAGGCCCGCGCGCAAGAGGCGCAGTTTCTCGCGGGTGCTGACATTGCGCTCTTCCTCGGGCAGGACCGGGCCCAGATGTGGCTGCATCCGGCAGCGCACATAGATGTAGATGATGAACATCGTCGCCATCATCAGGCCGGGGATCACACCCGCCAGCCACAACTGCCCAACGGGCTGGCGCGCGATCATTGCGTACAGGACCAGCACGACCGAGGGCGGCACGAGGATGCCGAGGGACGAGCCCGCCTGGATGACCCCCGTCACCATGATCTTGTCATAGCCACGTTTCAGCAGTTCGGGCAGCGCAATAGTCGCCCCGATGGCCATGCCCGCCACCGACAGCCCGTTCATGGCAGAGATGAGAACCATCAGGCCGATCGTGCCGATGGCAAGGCCCCCGCGCACCGGCCCCATCCACACGTGGAACATCTTGTAGAGGTCATCGGCGATGCGGCTCTCGCTGAGCACATAGCCCATGAAGATGAACATCGGCAGCGTCAGCAGCGGATACCACTTCATCAGCTTCATCGCGGCCGAGAACGGCATATCCGCCCCGCCCGTGCCCCAAAGCAGCATGCCCCCGGCCGCCGCGACAAAGCCGATGGCGCCGAAGACGCGCTGGCCGGTCAGCAGCATCAGCATCATCGTGCTGAACATCAGGATGGCGATCATTTCGTATGGCATCAGAGTTCCACCCCGCGGATACGGCCGATATCGCGGAAAAATTCAGCCAGCACCTGAAGGATCATCAGGGTGACACCCAAGATCATGATCGCCTTGACGGGCCAGATGTAGGGCCGCCACGCCGTCGGGCTGCGCTCCATGAAGCCCATCTGCTCCTTGGCGGCGGCCGGCCCTTCCGTGACGAAGGTAGTGAGAAGGTTCCAGAAGAAGCTGAACGGCTCGCCCTGAAAATGGCCCAGCGAATAGGCGGTTGATCCGATGGCGCCATAGAGAAGCACGCCCAGATAGAACATCAGGAACAGCACGGTGAACGCGTCCATCCACGCCTTCTGCTTGGCCGTCCAGTCGCCGTAAAATAGGTCCATCCGCACGTTCGACCCCATCTGGATCGCGTAAGGCCCGCCCAGAACGTAATAGGCGACCATGACGAATTGCGCCGTCTCTAGCGTCCACAGCGTCGGGTCGAAGAAGGTCTTGGAGACCGAGGACCAGATCAGCACGCCGACCAGCGCAAAGATCAGATACATCGCGATGCGCCCGACAAAGCGGTTCATCGCGTCGATCCCGCGGACATAGCCGCGAATGAGGCTAGGCATGGGCGGCCCCTTGGGTTTGCAGGCCCAGATGGATCAGCGCGGGCGTGATCATGGCGGCAAGCTCGTCGCCGATGGCGGCCACTTGCGCGGGTGTCTGCAGCAGGTCGTTGCGCACCTCGATCATCACGTTGGGCAGGCCATGGGCCAGCCCGTGGATCTGCAGTGAATGGGTCACGCCATCCTCGGGGCCGTAGGGGCGGTTGCGGTGTGTGATACGGTGCGAAAGCTTGGCCGCGGCCTTCAGCATCGCATCGGCCAGCGCAGTGTCGGTGTCATGCAAGATGCCGATCTCGGTCTCGCGCATCTCGCCGTAATAGACGGGCGTGAAACTGTGCACGGTGAGCAGCGCCGTGGGCTGGCCGCGCGCGGCGCGCTCCTCGATCTGCGCGGTGACGGCCTCGCAGAAGGGGCGGTAGATCGCATCCGTTCGCACATCGCGCTGGGCCTGTGTGAGGCCAACGTTGCCGGGCACTTCGATCACTTCGGATTTCTCCGGCATGGCCGATGCGGCCTCGGGCGGGCGGTTGCAGTCATAGACCAGCCGCGACACGGTGCTGGCCACAAGCGTTCCGTTTAACTGGCGCATCAGGTTCAGGGCCAGATCGCGCGCGCCTGGATCCCACGCAGCATGGCTGATCGCCGCCTCGTCTGACAGGCCAAGGCCGTCATACTCTGCAGGGATACGGTGCGATGCATGCTCGCAAAGGATCAGCGCGGCACCGGCCCCGCCCTCGTCGATCACTTCGACCACGTCCTGATCCTGCGACTGGCCTGATATATCGCCGGTCATCACATCCCCCTTGCGTCTGAAAAATTGTTTTCACGCACGAGATTTTCTGTCAATATCTTTCCAGTCAGAAATTTGCGTCCCGCCCCTTTTGCCTCTTCTCTATGCAAGGCCCGGCACATGAACGATCCGGCCCCGATCCATCACAAGAGCGTCCGCGAAGCGATCCGCACCCACTATGCGGCCCTCACGGCATCCGAGCGCAAATTCGCGCAGGCTCTTCTGGACAACTATCCCGCCGCCGGGCTTGCCTCGATCACCATCGCCGCGGCCAATGCCGATGTGTCCACCCCCACGCTGGCGCGCCTCGTGCAAAAGCTGGGCTTCAAGGGCTATCCGCAGTTCCAGCAGGCCCTCCTGGCCGAGCTTGAGGCCAAGGCGTCCGGCCCCACGCAGCGGCGCGACCAATGGGCGAGCGACGTGCCGGAATCGCACCTGCTGAACCGCTTTGCCACCGCCGTCGGCGACAATATCCAGCAGACGCTGGCCAATATCGACAGCAGCCAATTCGATGCCGCCGCGCGATTGCTGGCCGATACGGACCGGCGGCTATATGTGGTTGGTGGGCGCATCAGCCGCGCGCTGGCTGATTATGCCTTCACCCATTTTCAGGCGGTACGCCGGCGCATCACGCACATGACCTCCAGCTCGGCCACATGGCCGCACTACGTGCTGGATATGAGCGAGGGCGATGTCCTGCTGCTGTTCGACATGCGCCGCTATGAGACGAACCTCTTGCGCCTCGCCCAGCTGGCCAGTGCGCGGGGCGTGCGGGTCATCCTGATGACAGATCAATGGACCAGCCCGGTGGCCAGCCACGCCGCGCACACCTTCCATTGCTGGACGCAGATCCCCTCGGCCTGGGACAGCAACACGTCGACGATGATGCTGCTCGAGGCGCTGATTGCCGCGGTCCAGGAGGCGAACTGGCCCGAGACGCGCGACCGTTACGAGCGTCTGGATGCCATTTTTGACGCCGCGCGGCTCTTCGAGAAATAGTTCGTTCTAGTCGGCGCGCAGATTGTCCAGCGCATCGTCGCGCGCCTGCTCGAGCGCGGCGATAGGCATGCCGCTGCGGGACATGACCCGAAGGCCCGCATAGACGGCCAGCGTCATCTGCGCCCGGCGCTGCGCGACATTGCGCGGCATGATTTCAGCCAGAGTATTCTCCAGCGCACTCGCCAACTTGGCGTAACAGCGTTGCACGACCCGCGCGGTCTCGGGGTCCAGCGCGGCCCGGTCGGCAGAGGCGTTGCACAGGAAACAACCGCGCGCGTCGCCCGCATCGCGCCGCGCGGCGATGGGCGCGTCCAGAAAGGCGGCCACCCTCTCGAGCGGGGCGCCGTCGCCGGATCGCAGCATCTCGGCACCCGCATCCACCATCTGAGTCTCGAATGCGGCCAGCGCCCGCAGATACATCGACTGCTTGTTGCCGAACGTCGCGTAAAGGCTGGCCTTGCCTAGGCCGGTCGCCTTGATGATATCGCTCAGGCCGGTCGCCTCATATCCGTGCTCCCAAAAGAGCTGCATGATGGTGGCGAGGGTCTGATCTTCGTCGAACTGGCGCGGCCTCCCGGGGGCGGAGCGCGTGGTGATCGGGTTGTCCATGCCATGCCTCCTTTACCTTTAGGAAAGGTATTCATTCCGGAAACGTGTTCAAGACCATCCAGTCAGAATCCCAATCGTTGAGGGTGTCCCTGACCTGCCGCGGATGCGTGCTATAACGTGCTGCAACAGAGGGCCTTGCGCGGGGGTCAGGCAACGATTGTGGCGCATCGCGCGTTGGGCGGCAAAACATGACGGGAGTCCGAGATGAGCAAATATGAAGTGGACGTCGCCATTCTGGGCGCGGGAACCGCGGGCATGGCGGCCTATCGCGAGGCCGCGAAACGCACCGACAGCATCGCTCTTCTGGACGGTGGCCCTTTGGGAACGACCTGCGCGCGCGTCGGCTGCATGCCGTCCAAGCTGATGATCGCGGCGGCGAATACGGCGCAGGCCGCGCGTGGCACTGACCGCTTTGGCATCTACCTCGACCCGCCCCGCATCGACGGCGCGGCGGTCATGCAACGTCTACGGGACGAGAGGGACCGCTTTGTCGGATTCGTGCTCGACTCGATCGAAGGGTTTCCCGACCGTCATGTCATCCGTGAGAACGCCACGTTCGAGGACGATCACACGCTGAAACTGTCCTCGGGCCGGACCCTGACGGCGCGGGCCATCGTCATTGCCACCGGCATGCGCCCGAATGTCGTGGGGCCACTGGAGGGGCTGGGCGACCGCCTTCATACCAATGAGGATATCTTCGACTGGCACGATCTGCCCCGATCTGCGGCTGTCTTTGGCGCGGGCATCGTGGGGCTGGAACTGGGACAGGCCCTGCACCGCCTTGGCGTGCGCATCCGCCTGTTCGGCCGCGATCACGAGGTTGGTCCGATCAGCGATCCGGAGGTGCGTCGCTATGCCGCCCGAACCTTTGAAGAGGAATTTCCCGTGCATTGGCACGCGGACAGCAAGGTTGAGCGGGATGGCGACGGTGTCATCGTTCGCTGGTCCGACGCAGATGACAAGAACGCACCGCAGCAGGAGGAGCGCTTTCACTATGTGATCGCGGCCACCGGACGGCGGCCGAACATCGACAAGCTGGGGCTGGAAAACACAACGCTGCCGCTGGACGAGCGCGGCACGCCGATCTTCGATTCATTGTCGATGCGGGTCGGCGAAAACCACGTCTTCATGGCGGGAGATGCCAATGCCGATCTGCCCCTTCTGCATGAGGCTGCAGATGAGGGGCGCATTGCCGGCGAGAACGCCGCGCTCATGCCCAACCCATATCGCAATGCACGGCGCACGCCGCTGAGCATCATCTTTTGCGAGCCACAGATCGCCATGGCCGGGGCCAGCCATAGGGAGCTGACCGATTGCGGCGCGGAGTTTGCCACCGGCTCGGTCGATTTTGCGGATCAGGGCCGCGCGCGGGTGATGGGCGTCAATCAGGGTCTGCTGAGACTCTATGCCGATATGGATAGCGGTCGCCTTTTGGGGGCTGAAATGGTCGGTCCCGCGGCCGAGCATATCGGCCATCTGCTAGCCTGGTCGATCGAGAGCGATCTGACTGTGGACCAGATGCTGGCCCGCCCGTTCTACCATCCGACGCTGGAGGAAGGGCTGCGCACGGCGCTGCGCAACACGGCCGAGGCGCTGGGAATGGGACCGCCGCCGCCGCTGCGCAGCATCGATTGCGGCCCCGGATCTTAGCGAAATGCGCCCGGCCTTACGGGGCCGGGCGCATCTGGATCACTCGTCCTCACCGGTCAGCTTGACCGCGACGAAGGTGTAATTGCCACCGCGATAGACGCGCAGCAGCAGTGGCGTCTCGGCATCAGCCGCCGATTTGACGGAGGACTTGAGTGCGTCCAGATCGGCCACCTCATCGCCCGACGCCGCAGTGATGACGTCGCCTGGTTGAAGGCCGGCCCGGGCTGCGGCGCTATCCGGCTGCACGCCGGTAATGGCGACGCCGCTCAGCTCCTCGGGAAGCTCCAGCCGCGCGCGCACCGCCGCATCCAGCGGAGCGATGGACACGCCCAGACGCGGGGTGCCATCGGTCTCGGCTTCAGTCGTGCCCGCATCCGCGATGCTCTGGCTGGGATGCAGGCCGATCTCGACGGTCAGCTCCTGCTCGCTGCCATCGCGCAGGACGGTCAGCACCGCGTCCGAGCCAACCTCCAGATCCGCGACGGCCAGCGACAGATCGCGCGGCCCTTCGACAGGAGCGCCGGCCAGCGACAGGATCACATCACCCGGCTGCAGGCCCGCCTTTTCAGCCGGACTGTCGCGCGTGACCGAAGAGACCAGCGTGCCTTCGGCAGCGTCCAGATCCAGCGCGCTTGCGATATCCTCGGTCACCGGCTGAATGCCGACACCCAGCCAGCCACGCTGCACGGCGCCATCATCCTGCAGGTCTGCGACGATCCGCTGCGCCACCGCGGAGGGCACGGCAAAGCCGATCCCGACACTGCCGCCCGACGGCGACACGATGGCGGTATTCACGCCGACGACATCGCCATCGACATTGAAGAGCGGCCCGCCCGAGTTGCCCCGGTTGATCGCGGCATCCGTCTGCAGGAAGTCATCATAGGGACCGGCGTTGATGTTGCGCGACCGCGCCGAGAGGATGCCCGCCGTCACGGTGCCGCCAAGGCCAAAGGGATTGCCGATGGCAACGGTCCAGTCACCAATCTCCAGATCGTCGGACGCGCCCCATTCGACATGGGGCAGCTCTTCGTCGCTCTCGATCTTGAGCAGGGCGATATCCGTGGCAGGGTCCGTTCCGACCAGGGTCGCGTCAAAACGGCGCTCGTCCTCCAGAACCACCTCGATGCCCGAGGCCTGCTCGATCACGTGGTTATTGGTCACGACATAGCCGTCGCCCGTGATGATGAAGCCCGAACCCTGCGCCTGCGCCGGGCCTTGGGGTCCACGCGGGCCGCGAGGTGCGCCGAAGAGGTCGCCCATGCCGGGCGGCAGCTGTGGCTGTGCGCCGCGCTGGGTGGCGGGGGCCTCAACGGTGCTGATGATGCCGACAACGGCGGGCAGCTTTTCCTTGACGATGTCCGAGAAGCTGATGGGTGCGCCGGCAATGGGCGCGGCAGCGGTGTTGGCAGCCTCCTGCTGGGCGACGCCGACCATGGGCACCGACAGCGCGATACCGACGGCCGTGGCCGCGCCGAGCATGTAACGCGGCGATCTTGCGAGCCGGGAAAGTGTAGTCATGTGTGCAATTCCTTCGTGAGTGATGCGCGTCAATTGGGCGCGTCGCCGGTGTGGTTCAACCCGCCGGAGCGGCCGGATGGGTCACATGTCGATCCCATTAGCGTGAGCGATGCGGCACTGCGCCGCGCCGGTTTCGGGCATGAGGTCGGAACGCAGCGCAGGTTTCGGGGGTTGTCCAATCACCGTGCCGATGTCTGTGACGGGCCCGAGCGGCCCGTATCCAAACCCGAAAAGGAGACACCAATGGCCAAATCCGACGACAAGACGCCCGAGCCGAAAGAAACTGAAGCCGGACCCGACATCGCCCCGCACGGGCGCGAGAAAACGATGGAAGAGCATCGCGACCGACGAGAGGGGGAGCCCGCCGCGGCCCCGCTCGAAACCGACGCCGAAAGTGGCGGCGCCTCTGCCGCCTCGAACCTGGCCGAGCGCGAGACGCCGCGGGATCCAGCCGAGCCCTATTTCGAGGGGTCTGCAGAGTTCGGAGCGGACACGCCCAAACCCGGCGCCAGCGGTTGGCTGAAATGGGTGATTGCCGCACTGATTGGCGTCGCGGTGATCTATGCCGTGATGCAGTTCTGATGCTTCAGGGGTGAGGGGGCGTAATTTTGTCCGACGCCCGCTCAGACGCCTTTCCTTGGCGCATCATTTCGGCGCGCAGCAGGGCCGCATTGCGCAGGTTGGCCTTGTAGCCGATATCGAAGAGATCGCCGATCAGCGGTATTGCCCCGATTAAAAGGTCGACCCCGCTATTTGTGGCCATGCGCACCAGCGTCCGCTTGCGCGCGCCATGATGCCAGCCGCGTTGCAGCATCCAGGCCGATGGCAGAAACACCACCGCATCGCCGATGCCAGGAACGAGTCCGATGAGCCCGTCAAGTCCGATGCGGGTGCCGATCACAGGTAGCTTGAACTGCGCGTCCATCAGCCGCGCGACACGGTCGATCCGGTCCAGATCCGCTTCGACGGCGCTGGCACCGGGACGCGCATGCCCCTCGGGCGCCGTGTCGCCGGCCAGCTCGTCAGGATGCCGCACGGCCGGGGCCCCGCGATGCAATGATGTAGACGGCATGAACGATACCGGGCAGGTAGCCTAGAATTGTCAGCAGGATGTTGATCCAGAAATGCTTGCCCAGCCCTTCCTGAAGGAACACTCCCAGAGGGGGCAGGAAAATGGCGATGACGATACGTATGAAATCCATGAAAGGCTCCCGTCGATCCGTGTGATGCGGCGCCAAGCCGCCTTTGGGTCAACGCGCGGCAGGGGCCATTGTTCCCCCACAGCATACATCATCAAACGCAACTTCGATCAGGCGCTGCAAACGCGAAAGATGGCGCGCAGGTTCCGCGAAGAATCTGCATTTTTCTTTGAAACTTACGTCCCTGCCGAGCGCTTGTCCCACCATGAAGCAGGCATGTCCTGCACCGAAGTTAAGAGGAGCAATTCGCATGAAACGCTTTATGATGACAACCGCACTCGTGATGGCAACCGCAACCGCCCCCGGCGCCCTTATGGCTGCCAGCGACGATGCGTCCATGGAAACCGCGTCAATGTTCGAGGCACAGTCGCCAGCAGGTGAAACGATGGACATGAAGGCGTCCAACCTGATCGGTCACCGCATCTACATTCCCGAAAACGGTGGCGATATGAGCGCTATTGGCGAGATCACCGATGCCCCGGACAACTGGCGCATGGCCGGCGAGATCGATGACGTGATCATCGGCAAGGACGGCAGCGTGCAGGACGTCCTGATCGACGCTGGTGGATTCCTCGGCATGGGTGAAAACCAGCGCCGCGTTGCACTGGACACCATTCGCTTCCAGCCTGACGCCGACGATGAGGGCGAATTCTTTGCTATCTATACCGGCGACCGCCAAATGCTGGAGGAGACTGAAAACTATGACGAAGCCGCATCGAACGAGATGGGCGAGTCGCTGGGCACAAGCACATGGTCTGATTACGGCGCCGATGACGCCGAGATGCAGACAGTGGCCTATGACGACATGACCACCGAAGAGCTGCTGGGCACCACCGTCTACGGCAGCAATGACGAGTGGGTCGGCGAGATCAGCGAGCTGGCACTGGGCGATGACGGCAACGTCTCGGCGGTGATCCTCGACATCGGCGGATTCCTGGGTCTGGGCGAGCGTGCCGTTTCCATGCCGATGGACCAGGTCGAGCTGCGCCGGATGGGCGATGATGGCGACGTGAGCGCCTATGTCTCGGCCACCGAGGAAGAGTTGGAGAACATGGAAGAGTGGACCGGCGACCAGTCGTAAACTCTGACATTACCTACGCGAAAGGGCGGGCCGATCGGCCTGCCCTTTTTTATGCGCATGGCAATGTTACGAAGCGGTCGTCGATGCCTCGCGCGCCGCTGCCAGTTGCGCATTGCGCGTGCCCAGCGCGATCAGGATCGCGCCCCATGTCACCAGGTCGATCCCTAATAGAACGCCGGGCACCCAGGCCGCGCTGAAGGGCAGACCGCTGATCAACATCACGACCAGGATCACCGACAGGGCACCGCCTGCGATCATCCAGCCGCCACCGCCGCCATGCTGCAACATGCGGATGCCGTAATAGAGACGCAGCGCGCCGCTAACCGCAAAGAATGCGATGATCAGCGCGGTAATGGTGAGCAGTCCGACCATGGGCTGCACCAGGATCATCAGGCCGATCAGTACTGACAAAGCCGCCGTGAGGGCCGCGGCCACCATGTGCCAGCCATGCCGCCGCCGGAAGGCCGCGATGATGCCGACGACGCCGCTGGCAATCAAAACCCATGCGGCCACCAAGGCCACGGTGACCGAGGCAAAGAGCGGCATCGCGATGGCCAGAACGCCGCCGATGACGGTGACGATGCCGATGATCAGCAGCAGCCATTTGTTATGCGCGGCCTCCTGTCCGGCGGCATAGGCGGCCTCGGATGTGGGGCTGTCGGGCATGGCAGGGCCGCCGGACGCGGGGTGAGACGGTTCGGTCATGATCAATCCTTTCGTTTCTGGACAGGTGGCGCGGTAGCGGATCACACCATCGCGTCAGGGATACCTGGCAGGCGACGCCCGAATTCCTTGGCCGGGCGCACGTCATAAGGCACGAGGAAGCCTTGCCGATCCTCCGGCGTGACCTCGGCGTTGCGCCTGGCGCGTTCGGCCCAGAGGGCGACGGCACTTTCGGGGGCGTAGAATTCGGGGCCCGCATCCTTGCCCAGCCAGTGCCGGAAAATGCGGTCGCGCAGATGCATCACCTGCTCGGTATCGCTCAGCATGACGCCCGCCTCGGTATCCCAGTTCAGCGACCGTCCATTCAGGTTGGCCGACGAGACGATGGCGCGGTCGCAATCGAAGATCGAGACCTTGGAATGCACATAGATGATGGGCGAGCCGCAGAGCGTATCGCGCTCGCCCGTATCCAGCGCCTTGGGGCGCACCGGCGAGCAGATGGTCATGCGCGGCCCGAAGGCGTCCTGCAGCATGCTGACGCATTTGGCCTGCAGGAATTCGCCAAACCGCGCGTCCGATCCCGTGGCCCCGTCGAAGGCGACGGATTCCGGCGCACCCGGCACGACGACGATCAGCATCAGCGCCGGATTGTCCGAAGCTGCCTGCGCCAGCCGTTTGCACAACGGGCGGTCGCGCAGGAATTGCGTCTCAAGATAGATCAGTCCGCGGGCGCGATGGATCATGCGGTGGTGATCGTCCGATATCGTATGCACCAGAGGTTTCGGGCTGAGGAACGGCCAGTCATGCTTGCGCTTGCGTGACAAGGTGCGCAGCAGCCGCCCCTCGGCCGTCGGCGGCTTGATCCCGGCGACGACGTCCAGAAATTCCTTCAGGTGGCTTTGCACATCGCGTGCGATCGGGCCGGTGCAGCGCAATTGCACATCCTGCCATGTCTCTTCGCGGTCGCGGCTATGGCTCTTGTCGTCATAGCGCCGCTCATTCAGGTCCAGCCCGCCGACATAGGCGACGCGGCGGTCGATCACACAGATCTTCTGGTGATGCGTGCCGGGAATCAGGCGCGGAATGGGCCATTTGCGCGCGGCATATTTGCCGTCCCGCTGGCACAGCATGGGGCGCAGGCCGGGGCTGCATTCCAGGATGCGGTCGGCCTCCGACCGGCTCATGTGGTTCAGTTTGGAGGCTGTCTTGCCCACCTCCTTGATCAGGCGCGGCCACAGCGCGATACGTGGCAGGATGCCGACATTGGCGGAATGCGCGGCGTTCGTCACAGTCAGATCAGCATCTCCGCCAGCCAGCTCGCGGGCCGCGACAAAGGCGCGCCGCGCCTTCCACGACCGATAATGCAGATCGGGCGTCAGCACGGCGTCGAAATCGGAAATGACGAAGTTGAGGCGCACCCCGCGCCGCATCACATGCACCAGCAGATCGAACCAGTCATGCCCGATGGCCTGCCCTTCCTCGCTGCGCAGCTTGGTCGCCAGATCGAAAACGCGGTAACCGGCCCAGATCTCGGACTTGGCAGACAGAAAATCCCGCTCCATGGCGGGATAGACTTCCTGTGCGGTGATCATGACTTTGGCTTCGGCCACGTCATCCCCATCTGTCTGATCGTTGCTCAAATCCTGCCCACCCGAAAATACCGTTGGCCTGTGATGCGTGCTTCATGACGTGGGTCAACTCCCGGAAAGTGCCGGGAGTTCCGTTTGGAACGGGCAGGCGCGGCGCGTCGCGATCACTCGGCGGGCGGCTTGTCCTGATCCTGCAGCTTGCGCAGCAGCTCGGCCATTTCGGGCGGCATGTCTTGCGGTTCGGCTTCGCGGTAGGCGCGTTTCAGGTTTTTGGCTACAGGATTCATAACAGGTTCGCTCGCTTTTAAGTTTGCCTCGTCCACTCCGTTCTTGTGGTCGTGTCTGATGCCCTTCGTCATGCTCAGGACGGTGGCTCAACACGAGCAGACGCGAGAGGTTCCCGATAAATTCACCTCTCAGCCACAGAATGTTGCAGAAATGTCGAAACAATCTGTTAACGGCTGCAGCAGCGTGCGTTTCCGCAGGCCGGAACCTCCTCGGTGAAGGGGCGTTGCTCTCAGGTATGACGCGAACCTGCATGGCAGAAAACGCCGAAGGAAGGGCCACCGGCATGACTGACGAGACGGCAAACGGCGGACGGCCCGATACCCCCAGCTGGACCAACCGCCTGTCTAACAGCAAGGTCGGCCTTGCCCTTCTGTCTTTCGCCGAAAGCACCGTTCTGCCCATCCCTCTAGAGGCCATCGTCGTGCCGCTCATGGTGGGCCACCCGCGCCGGGCGCTCCGCATTGCGCTGATCATCTGGCTGGGCTGTCTTGCCGGGGCGAGCCTTTTCTATTTCGTCGGCTATCTTCTGGCCGATCCGGTGGTGATCCCGGTGCTGCAAATGCTGGGCCTCGACGAGAGCTTTGACGAAATGGCGCAGAGGCTTTCGGGTGATGGGCTCTTCTGGTCGGTCTTTTTGGTGTCCTTGCTGCCCGCGCCACTGCAGCTGGCCACCTTGGGCGCGGGCACCATCGGCGGCAACTTCCTGGTCTTTTTCGGCGCCATTCTGCTGTCGCGCGGTCTGCGTTACTTCGGCATGGCCATCCTGGCGCAGTTCGTAGGCGAGCGGATTGCCCAATGGAACATCCCCAAGCGCTACCTCGTGCCCGGCCTCGGCGCGGTACTGCTGGTGATTTGGGGGATTGCCCAGCTCTTTGGCGGGTCCTGACTGCGCCATGACAGCGCTATACATCGGCGGCACAAGGGTATAGACCGCGCAACTTGTGGCGCCCGCCCCCGGCGCGCCCACCCATGACAAAGCAGAAATCCAGACCCGTGAAACAAGCCCTCGCCGATGCCATCAAAGCCCGTGGATACACCACGCTCACCCCCGTTCAGGAGGCCGTGACGAACCCGGACCTGACGGGCGCCGACATGCTGGTGTCGGCCCAGACCGGTTCGGGCAAGACGCTGGGTTTTGGCCTCGCCATCGCGCCCACCCTGCTGGACGAGGCCGAGGTTTTCGATGCCGCCGGCGCACCCCTGGCCCTGGTCATCGCGCCAACGCGCGAGTTGGCCCTTCAGGTCAAGCGCGAGCTGTCGTGGCTCTATGCCGGGGCGAACGCGATCCTTGCCTCCTGCGTCGGCGGGATGGACATGCGTGATGAAAAGCGCGCGTTGCAGCGCGGCGCGCATATCGTCGTCGCCACGCCGGGCCGCCTGCGCGATCACATCATGCGCGGCTCGATCAACCTTGGCTCCTTGCGCGCCGTGGTTCTGGACGAGGCGGACGAGATGCTGGATCTGGGGTTCCGCGAGGATCTGGAGTTCATTCTGGGTGAGGCGCCCGAGACGCGCCAGACGCTGCTTTTTTCGGCCACCGTGCCCGCCGCCATTGCCAAGCTGGCAGAGGGCTATCAGCAGGACGCCGTGCGTGTCAGCACGGCCAGCGCGGAAAAGGGCCAGCACGCGGACATCGAATACCGCGCGATGAACGTCTCGCCCCGCGATGGCGAGAACGCGATCATCAACGTCCTACGCTTTTACGAGGCGCCCAACGCCATCGTTTTCTGCAACACCCGCGCCATGGTCGCCCGCCTGACCACGCGCCTCTCGAATCGCGGCTTTGCCGTTGTCGCCCTCTCGGGCGAGTTGTCGCAGTCCGAGCGCACCCATGCCTTGCAGGCGATGCGCGACGGGCGCGCCCGCGTCTGCGTGGCGACCGATGTGGCAGCTAGAGGCATCGACCTTCCCAATCTCGATCTGGTGGTTCATGCCGAACTGCCCGGCAGCCACGAAACATTGCTCCACCGTTCGGGCCGCACTGGCCGCGCCGGGCGCAAGGGCGTCAGCGCGCTCATAGTGCCGCCTGTAGCCCGCAAGAAGGCCGAGCGTATCCTCAACTGGGCCAAGCTGCGCGCCGAATGGGGTCCAGCCCCCTCCGCTGACGAGGTCACCGCCAAGGACGAGGAGCGGATGCTGGGCGACGAGGCATGGTCCGAGGCCATCACTGAAAGCGAAACGCCCGCCGTCGCCAAACTGCTCGAGCGGTTCTCGCCCGAGCAGATCGCCGCCGCTTACCTGCGCTTCTACCATGCCCGTCATTCCGCCCCCGAGGATCTGGGCGATCCGGGCGAGAAGCCCGCGCCGCGCGCCGCCTTCGGCCCCTCGGTCTGGTTCTCCATTTCCGGTGGCCGCGCCAAGGGCGCCGAGCCGCGCCGCCTTCTGCCGATGCTCTGCAAGGCGGGCGGTATAACGCGCGAGGATATCGGCGCGATCCGCGTCGGCGACGATGAGAGCTATGTCGAGCTGCGCAAGCCCGCCGTCGCAGGATTCAAGGCCGCAATCGGCGACGCGATGCGCGTCGAGGATGGCGCCGAGGTGAAGGAGCTGAGCCAGCCCCCTGCGATCGCGCAGCGCAAGGGCGGCCCCGCAGGCAAGATGCATTCAGGGCCGAAACCCGAATGGAAGAAACCCGCGCCCAAATCTCCGCCCCCGCCCAGCCAGATGGACGATCTGCCCCCGATTCAGCCGCAGGCCGAGGCACCCGAGCGCAAGCCGCGAACCAAGTCCAGCGCGCCGTCCAGCAAGCCGGTGCAGTATGATGACGCGCCCGCGCCCCGCTATAAAAAGCCGAAGGGCGACGCGCCCTCCAAGCCCCACCGCAAGGGGCCGAAGCCTGATTATTCCCGTGACGGTGCGGTGACGGCGGCAGGCGATAAGCCGAAATACAAGGGCAAGACCGGGGGCTTTGCCAAGTCCACCGGACCCGGCGGTGCGCCCGCCGTGGGCAAGCCGAACAGCAAGAAGAACCGCGCCCGCGCCGCCGCCAAGGCCGCCGAGGGCTATAGCAGTAAACCCGGCGCCGCGCCCAAGCCCACTGGCAAACCCAGCGGCAAACCAGGGGGCAAGACCTTTGCCAAGCCAAGCGATAAACCCGGTGGCAAGCCGGGCGCAAAACCCTTCGGCAAGCCGCGCAGCGGCGGCCCAAAGGGCGGCAAAGACTAGGCCGGTATCGCCGCCTTCACCGTCTCGCGCCAGCCGGGGTGAACCCATGGCCTTTGGTTCGAGGCAGGCAGGGGGGGCTTGCCCAGGATATGATCGGCCGCCTTCTCGCCGGTCATGATGCTGGGTGCGTTCAGGTTGCCATTGGTGATACGCGGGAAAATCGAGCTGTCGGCGACGCGTAGCCCGTCGACGCCGATCACCCTGCACTCGGCGTCAACGACCGCCTGGGGATCGTCCAGCGCCCCCATCTTGCAGGTGCCGCAAGGGTGATAGGCGCTCTCGGCATGCTCGGCGATGAAGGCATCGAGGTCGACATCCGATTGCACCGCCTCGCCCGGTTGGATTTCCTTGCCGCGATAGGGATCGAAGGCCGCCTGCCCGAAGATCTCGCGTGTCAGGCGGATGCAGTGCCGGAAATCCTCCCAATCGCTGTCATGGGACATGTAGTTGAAGGCGATTTTCGGCGCCGCCATCGGATCGGACGACCCAAGGCTGACCCGCCCGCGCGACTTGGATCGCATCGGGCCGACATGGGCCTGGTAGCCATGCCCCTCGGCCGCCGCTTGACCGTCATACCTTACCGCCATTGGCAGGAAATGATACTGGATGTCGGGATAGTCGACGCCGGGTTTCGAGCGCAGGAAGGCCGCGCTCTCGAACTGGTTCGATGCGCCTAGCCCGCTTTTCCCGAAAAGCCATTGCGCCCCGATCATCCCTTTGGACCAGACGTTCCAGTGCTTGAAAAGCGTGATCGGCTGGATGCAGGCCTGCTGGATGTAAAGCTCCAGATGATCCTGCAGGTTGCCGCCCACGCCAGGCCGGTCGGCCACAACGTCGATCCCATGTTCGGCGAGATGCGCGGCGGGGCCGATCCCTGACAGCATCAGGATCTTGGGCGAGTTGAAGGAGGAGGCCGCCAGCACCACCTCGCGGTTCGCGCGTATCACCTGGATCTGCCCACCCCGCTCGATTTCGACGCCGGTCGCGCGGCCCTCTTCGATGATGACGCGCCGCACAAAGCAGCGGATCATGTCGCAATTCGGCCGCTTCAGCGCCGGCTTCAGATAGGCGCTGGCGGCGGACCAGCGGCGGCCCTTGTAGACCGTCTGCTCCATCGGGCCAAAGCCCTCCTGCTTTTCGCCGTTATAGTCCTCGGTCACCTCGTAGCCGGCTTGTTGGCCGGCCTGTTGAAAGGCGTCGAAGAGCGGATTGTGCCGCGGCCCTCGCGTCACGTGCAGCGGTCCGTCGGTGCCGCGCCACGCCGGATCGCCGCCTTGGCCGCCGTCAGTCCAGTTCTCCATGCGCTTGAAATAGGGAAGGACGCTCGCATAGCCCCAGCCGATCGCGCCGGATTGCTCCCAATGATCGAAATCGCCGGCATGGCCGCGCACATAGACCATCCCATTGATCGAGGAGGAGCCGCCCACGACCTTGCCCCGAGGCGCGGCAAGGCGTCGTCCATTCAGCCGCGCCTCGGGCTCGGAGCGATAGCCCCAGTCATAACGCTTCATGTTCATCGGATAGCTGAGAGCGGCAGGCATCTGGATGAACGGCCCCGCATCGCTGCCGCCATATTCCAGCACCAGCACGCTATGCTTGCCATCCTCGGACAGGCGATACGCCATCGCCGAGCCTGCCGAGCCCGACCCTATGATCACGAAATCCGCCTGCATCGCACTCTCCTGAGCTTCATCTTGGCTCAAATACTTACCAATGGTCAGTTTTATAGTCAAAAGGTAAATATTGTGACTCCCAAGCCGCCGCCCTAGACTGGAAGGAGGCGGAGATGGGCAGGCATATGGCACGTAAAAGCATCGGGGATATCAGGCGGGCAGAGCTGTCCCAGGCGGCCTTCGATGCGTTGGTGCAGCACGGCATCCGGGGCACGACGCTGGACCGGGTGGCCAAGATCGCGGGTGTGTCCAAGGGCGTGGTCCTGCACCATTTCAAGGACAAGGACGCTCTGTTCGAAGGGGTTCAGCGCAAGGCGAACACCGTCCTGCGCGATTGCGTGACCGAGCTTCTGCGCCATGCCGAAACCCCGTTGGAGCGGCTTTATGCGATCATCGTGGGGAACTTTGCGGCGCCCGTTTTCCAGCAGGAGATCTGCCACGCCTGGATCTCGCTTTGCTCGGACGTTCCACATAACGAGCAAAGCCAGCGAATCCAGACCGTGGTACATGCCCGCATGCGCAGCAACCTGATGAGCGCGCTGCGGCCTTTGGGCGTTGCGGACGCGCCGCGCATCGCGTTTCAGTTGCGCACGGTGATGGACGGGATCTGGCTGCGCGCCAGTTTTCAGATCGCGCCCATGACGGGCGCCGATGGCGTGGCTGAGGTCGATTACGCGGCGCGGCACCTGCTGGCGGGCAGCGCGATTGCGCCGACGGACATGGATGCGGCGCTGGCCAAGATGCAGACGCTTGCCAGCCTCATCCTGACCACTCGCGCGTTTCGCGATCAGGCTCTGACCGGCAGTTGAACGGCGCCCAGGGGGCTTTGCCCCCCCCCCGGCGCCCTTCGGGCGCCTCCCCCAGGATATTTTCGGCAAGAAGAATGAGCGGTCTTGGCGTGTTGATTTCCGCTATCGCTTAGGTGCTGAAGCGCATCGCGAGCGTGAACGTGTAGCTGGGCTGATCGAGCAGGCGTGGGGCAGGCGGGAACCGGCGCGCAGATTTGACCGCGCGCAGGGCGGCGGCATCGAGCGCGGCATGACCAGACGTGGTGGCGACCGAGACGGCGCGCAGGCTGCCATCGCGAGCGATAGTGATGCGGACATGCACAGTGCCTTCGGCGCCGCGCGCGGCGGAGGGGTAGCGTTTGCTGCGCTCGATCTTGCTGCGGACCTGCGCGCCCCACTGGGCGACAAGGCTCTGGCGTTGGCCCGCGCTGAGGGTCGCGGCGGCGCTGCTACCGGCCGACCCGGCATTGGCGCTGCCGCCGCTGCCGCTTGCGGTCTGTGCGGCGCTGGATTGCGATTTGGGTTGGCTTGTTTGCGGGGACGTCTTCGCCGGGGTGGGTTTGGGCGGCTGGGCGGGGCGCATGCGCGGCCTGGTGTCCGAGACCTCGGAGCGCGCGGCTGCCGGTGTGGCGGATGAGGTATCCACCTGATCCGGCGTGCTGTCGTCGCTTGGCAGTTGCAGGCCGAGGCCTTGGCTCATCGGGACAGGCCCGGTATCGGGCGCGGGCAGGGTGGGCGCGGTTTCGGCTGCGGGCGCCGGCATGTCCTGTTCCAGCTCCAGCGCCTCGGGCGGGGTTTCCCAGCGGGCGACCATGTCACTGACCTGCGCGGAGGCGGCCTGTAGCGTGACGGTGGCCGCGCCCCCCTGACCGGCGGATTGCGCGCCCTCTGCCTCGGGCCCGAGCGCGGCGAGAGCCAGATGAGCGGCGGCGGCCAGCACGAGAAAGACGGCAAACTCCGCCGCGCGCCTCATTTCGGCACCGTGACAAGCTGGACTTGCGCGAATCCTGCCTCGGCCAGCTGGCCCATCAGACGGGCGAGCGCCGCGCCCGAGGCGGAGCCATCGGCGCGCAGGATCAAGGGGGGCGCGGTGTCGGTGCATGGCCATGGCCCGCCCGCGCAGATCGGCTCGCGCGCGCGGGCGAGTGCGCGGAGTGCGGCGGGGCCTGTAGCATCCTCGAAGGCCAGCGCGCCGTCAGCGCTGAGGTAGAGCGTGAGATCGGCCTCGGCGGGCGCGCCGGCCTCCTGAGCGGTCGGGGGGCTGACATCGATGGGAAAGGGCGGCGCGATCTGGGCCGTCATCAGGAAGAAGATCAGCAGCAGGAATACCACGTTGATCATCGGCACGATGCTGTCCGAGGGCTTGCGGCGGGGCGGGTCGGAAAAACGCATCGTTATTCCACCAGCACCGGCGCGGTGAACCCAGCCTGCGCCAGGCGCTCCATCACATCGACCACGCGCTGAAGCTGGGCGTCCTCCTGGGCGCGCAGGATGATCGTGTCGGAGGGCGCTTCGGTCAAGTCGGTGAGGGCGGGCAGCAGCGCCGTCGCCGCAAGCGGCTGGCCATTGAGACGCAGGCCCTCCGGCAAGATGTCGATCAGGCGGGGCGGGCCTGACCAGGCGGCGCCTGCGCCTTGCCCTGCCGTGTTCAGCGGCAGGGCACCATCGACGCCAAAGCGCGAGGCCAGCATGAAGAACACCAGCAGCAGAAAGACCACGTCGATCATCGGGGTCAGGCTGGGCCTGCGCGTGGGCCTTGGGGTGTCGAAGGCGAACATGTCACTCGGCCGCGCGCGCGAGGGGCGTGTCCTGCGCAGTCGGGCGCAGGAAGATCCGGGTGGCGGCATCCTCCATCTCGCTGCGTAGCCGGTCCACGACGCTTTCGAACCACGCAAGCGCCATTGAGGCCGGAATGGCGACCGCCATGCCCGCCGCCGTGGTCAGCAGCGCCTCCCAGATACCGCCCGCAAGGATGGCCGGATCGGCGCGGCTGCCAGCCTCTTGCAGGGCCTGAAAGGCGGCGATCATGCCCAAGACCGTGCCGAGAAGGCCCAGAAGTGGTGCAATCGCTGCGATCAATTCCAGCGGGCGCAGACCATCGCGGGCGCGCGCGATGAGGCCCCGCGCCACGCGCTCGGTTTCGGCACGCGCGCCTGCATCGTCGAGCGTGCCGTCGCGGCGTGCGGCCATGGCGGTGCGCACCAGCGCGGCGCGGCAGGTGCGGCGCCCCTCAAGATCGGCCAGCGCCTCCGCCTCGCGGCCCTCGGTCCAGATTGCGACGGCTCTTTGCACGCGGCGCCCGCCGCTCCATGCGCCCATCATGGCGAGGCGCCAAGTCTTCCAGAGAATGAGGGCAAGGGCCACAACAGATAGCGCCGAGATCGACCAGATTGCAGGCCCGCCACGCTGGAGAAATGTCAGCGCGTCGGAGGCGCCGCTGGCCGGGGCCGTCTGCGCAGTGATGGCTGGCTCTGCCGCCTCGGGCATCACTGGCGCCTCCGGCGCGGGTGCCATGCCGGAATGGCCGGAGTGATCCTCGGCTGCAGCGCTTGGCGCTGTCGGTGCCTCGACCTGCAGTGACGGGGCGGGCTGGGATGAGCCGGGGGACGTGCCCCCGGTCTCGGCTTCCTGGGCCAGCGCCGCGCCGCAGGGCAGCAGCGCAAGCGCCGCGCAGGCACAGGCCATGCGCAGCGCCCGGCCCCAGGCGCGATCAGAAGGTCGCTTCGAGTTTGACATAGATCGTCCTTCCGGGCTCGTTCACCTGTGTCACCGTCGCGTCGAAGAGGTTCGAGCGGCTGAGGTGATTGGCATAGGTTTCATCGGTCACGTTGTTGATACCGGCCAGCAGCGTTGCCTTGCCCGACAGCGCGTAGCTGCCGAAGAGGTCCAGCGTGGCGTAACCTGGCGTGGTTCCCGGATCGCGGGACGGGTCGATCCGGTCCTGCTCGGTCGCCCAGTTCACACGCGCCCCGCCGCGCCAGCCATCCTGCCCATAGGCGACAGAGATCTGCCCCTGCAGCGGCGGGATCTGCGCCAGCGCCCGGTTGTCCGAGGTATTCTCGCCATAGGTATAGGTGGCGTCGCCCCAGATTTCCCAGTTGCCCTGCGCCCAACCGGCGGCAATCTCGACCCCGGCCAACTGTGCATCGACATTGCGGTAGGTGGTCACGCCCGCGACGCTGAACTGGTCACGCAGGATGAAGTCCTGCACCCAGTCGGCATAGGCTTTGGCATCCAGATACCAGCTGCCCTTGTCGATCTGCACGCCGAGGTCCAGCTGATGATGCTTTTCCGGGTCGATATCGGGATTGCCAACCCAGTTGGGGCGCGCCATCGCCCGCTCGGTCGCGTCCGCTGTCCGGACCGAGCGCGAGAGTGCGGCAAAGATCATGGTGTCGTCGTTCAGGTCATGTTCGAGCCGCAGCAGGCCGCCGACATTATGCTCGTCCCGCGAGGCGTTGAAATCGGTGCCGTATTGCGCGGTGTAGTACGTGTTGGGCGCGGCGCCGAGCGCGGGGGTGACCGCCGCCTTGCCCGCCTTCGCATGCACGTAGTCATAGCGCAGCCCCGCGATCAGCGAGGTCGCCGTGGAAAGCGCCGTCTCAGTCTCGGCATAGATCCCGGTCTGCGCGATGGTCACATCGGGCCACATCAGGAAGGCGGCGCGCGCGGGGTTTTCCGCCTCGAGCAGCGGGATCATGCCCGGCATCCCCATGAAGGCTGTCGCGTTGCGGTTGTTCGACTGGTAGTCGACGCCGATCTTCGCCTCGGTCGCGCCGAAGGTGAAATGCCCTTCCAGCTTGCCGCCGCCCGTATCCGAGGTGGCGGGCACGCGCATCGCCATGGCCCCGACGGGACGCAGCGAATAGTTGTCCATCACGTGATCGACGGTGCTGTAGTAAAGCGTGCCCTCGATCCGGTGCAGCGCGCCCATGGCCACGTCGACCCCGCCGCGCAGGCGATAGGTGTAGGTTTCGTCAAACGGGCTGTCCATGCCCGCGCCGGGAAAGAGGATATCCTCGGCCAGGTCGTATTCGAGGTCAAAGGCCAGATCGATCCCGGTGCCGACATAGCCCAGCGTCACACCGGCGCTGCGCTGATCGTAGGCGCTGCGCACCTCGCGGCCCGAGCCGTCCTCGTAATTGTCGGCCGATTTCACCTCGCCGGCGCCCTGAAGGTAGAGGCCATTGCCCAGATCATAGGTAAACCGCCCGGCCACGTCCTGACCGCCGCCATTGCTGGCAATGCCCGCGCTGACCGCGCCGCTGAACGCCACTTCCTGGTCCAGTTCGGGTGGGTTTCGCTTGAGGATCACCGCCCCGCCTGAGCCGCCGGGGCCGTTTGTGACGGTGGAATAACCCTTTTGCACGATGATCTCATCCGCGCGGTTGAAGGATGCCATCGCCGTCGGCGGGTCCATCCGGTTGGGGCAGGCACCATAGGTGAACGAGCCCGCATCGATCACGTTGATCTGGTTCTGCTGCTGGCCGCGAATGACCAGTTCCAGCCCGTGGCCGCCCATGCGGCCTGCGGTTACGCCGGGCACCTGGCGCAGAATCTCGGCGCCGTCGCTGGCCGGCGCGATAGGTGCCAGCTGCGGGTCCAGTGCGGTGGACATGGGGCCGTCGGCGATGATGTCCCCCTCGATGAGGATCGGATCGAGCGCAATGGTGGTCTCGCTCAGCTCTTGCGCCAAGGCCAGTTCAGAGATCGTGCAGAGCAGAAGAGCATGTGTGCCAAGGCACAGTGGTTTGCGATATGTCATTTGGAATTACCGTCAGAAGTCTGAAGACATGCGATCCTATAGCGGTGCCGGTCACGCAGGGGCGCCGACCCTCGCGAAGGATCGCGTTAAGGCGAATTCAGACGTGAACGGGGGGTGCGCGAATGCCGTCAGCGCGGGCCGAGACTTGGCCGCGTGTCTGGGCGGATGCGGTGATGGCGGCGCGTTGGGTCGTCTCGATCTGTCCGGCAGATTGCCACGGGCCGGCGCACCCCGGCAGGTCGACCACCTGAATGCAAAGCGTGCAATGCCCGTGCCGCGCCGATGGGTCGGTGGACTCATCCCCCGGGTCCTCGTCGCCAGACGTGACCATGCGCAGCCCATCGGCGGAACAGATGACCATGCTGAATCGCGTATCCGCGTCCGCAGGCATCGGTGCCGACGCCATCGCAACCTGCACCGCAAGCAGCGCGGAGAGCAGAACGCCGCAGAAGGCGTTCAAAAAGGCCGATATGCGATTGCAAGACAACATTGCTCCCTTTCATACAAAACTCCGTGATTGCGCAACCCTAAAGGCGCCTTGGAGTCTTGGCCAAAATGTCGCGGTGAGGACAGTAGGTTTTGCGCCTAGCCACGGCAATGGAGGGCGCCGCCGACCACTGCAATCCTCACACGCCCGATAAAATCCGAAGAGAGTTTCCTTCGCATTTTCAGCATTTACCGCGTGACGTTAATCACCCTTTTGCCTTTGACGCGCTAGGGTCCCACGTGACCTTTGGAGGTGAACATCATGGCCACAATGAACTCGGGGATGGGTGGGCCTGCCGGCTACGGCGAGAATGCGTTCTCGTCGACCCGCAAATTTTCCGGCGACAATGATGACGGCAATGTCAAAATCGACATTACGTCTGTTTTCAGTGGCGGGATGAATTTCTTCGGAACAACCTACTCCGAGATTTATCTCGGCGTGAATGGCATAATCACGTTCGGTGGGTCACATGACAACGACAATGACGACGGCTTCCCCGTCATCGATCTCCCTGCACTTGTGCCTTTCTACTCTGACCTTGATGTGGACCAAGGTGGCGAGGTCTACTGGGATTTTGACACCGCGAACGGCAAGATCACGATCACTTGGGACGCCGTCGAGCCTTACAATTATCGCAACGACGACTACGAGGATGATGACGATGGTGCCGCAAACTCCTTCCAGGTCGTGCTCACTGATCTGGGTGGTGGCGATTTTCACGTCGAATATATCTATGAAGATATTCAGGATGCATACGTTGGCGGTGACAACGCGATTGCCGGATTCACGGACGGAGCGGGAACGGTCTTTGAGCTTGAGGGTTCGGGCAATGACTCCTTTATGGAGAGCAATTATTCCACCAATGATTTCGACTATGGCGATCCGGCCGGAACGTTCTCTTTCAGCACTGTAAACGGCACGCCGGATGCTCTGTCGGGGCCACCTTGCTACGCCCCCGGCACATTGATCGATACGCCCGATGGGCAGCGCCCGGTCGAGGCATTGGCGGTGGGTGATATGGTGAACACGCTGGATCACGGCCCGCAACCCATTCGCTGGGTGCGCAGCGGCAGTCATCCGCTGGAACAGGTCGAGCCTGACGCCAAGCCCGTACTGATCGCCGCCGGGGCGCTTGGGCGTGGGCTGCCTATGCAGGACCTGATCGTGTCGCCACAACACCGGGTGGTTGTCGGCGGCGGCGGACAGTTGGATGGTTGGTTCAAGGCCGAGGCCTTTGCCCCGGCGAAATCCCTGACGTCATTGCCGGGCATTCGCCACATGAAGGGCAAAACCTCAATCACCTGGATTCATTTCGCCTGCGACCGCCACGAGGTAGTAAGTGCCAATGGATGCTTGTCGGAAAGCCTGCTACTCGGGCCGATGGTGACAAATGGGCTCGCGCGCATCGAACGCAAACTCCTCGCCGACATCTTCGGACCTGCAGTCTCGGACGGTGCAGCCCTGAATGGCCCGGCCGCCCGCAAATGCCTCAAAGTCGGAGAGGTGCGACGGCATCTCACAAAGTGCAAGAAAGTCAAAGAGCAGCGCACCGCGAAAGATATCAGAAAATGGGATTTGGACCTGATGATGGAGCGATGGGAATCGGACGAGGTGCGCGAGGCTCTGCCGAGAGGTGAGGAACGTCATCTTAAACACGTCAGCTAAGAATTAATTGGAGCCTGTTTCCAGTAATCCTCAGCCGTACTCGTAACGGTCATCGAAGCAGCCACAGCGAAACTTCACCTGTGTCCGCAAAGCGCCCCCGTCACCCGTCCCCAAGCCCCAGCACGTCGAGCATGTCATAGGTTCCCGGCGACCGCCCCTGTCCCCAAAGCGCGGCCTTGAGCGCGCCGCGGGCAAAGACGGCGCGGTCGGTGGCGATGTGGCGCAGCACGATGCGCTCGCCCGCGGCGGCAAAGATCACGTCATGCTCGCCCACCACATCGCCGCCGCGGATCGCGGCAAAGCCGATATGCCCCCGCTCGCGCGGGCCGGTGATGCCGTCGCGCCCTCGGTCTGCCACGCGGTCCAGCGCGACGCCGCGCCCGGTGGCCGCCGCCTCGCCCAGCATCAGGGCGGTGCCCGAAGGCGCGTCGACCTTCTGGTTGTGATGCGCCTCGACGATCTCTATGTCGAAATCCTCATCTAGGGCGCGCGCGACCTTTTCGGTCAGCATTGTGAGGAGGTTGACCCCAAGGCTCATGTTGCCTGCGCGCACCTGGACCGAGTGGCGCGAGGCGGGGATCAGCGCTTCGATCTGGTCCGCAGTAAATCCGGTGGTGCCGATCACATGCACTGCGCGGGCCTGCGCCGCCAGCTTGGCAAAGGCGATGGTCGCGCTGGGCGCGGTGAAATCAATGACAGCCTGCGCGTGGCGGAACGCCTCCAGCGCGTCGTCGGTGACGGTCACGCCCAGCTTGGCCCCGCCCATCGCCTCGCCCACATCCTGCCCGATCCAACCATGGCCCGTACGCTCGACCGCGCCGACAAGGTGGGCACGCTCGCTCTGCATGATGGTGCGGATCAGCATCTGGCCCATCCGTCCCGATGCGCCTGTCACTGTAATGCCCGGTCCTGCGCTCATCATCCTGCCCCTTTGCTGATTGCCGCCTTTGATAGCGCGGGCATCACCGCTTGGCAAAGGGCGCCATAGGGACTAAATGCAGGCTTATGGCAAAGAACAAGTTTCATGATGGCCCCGGCCCTTCGCAACGTCAGCTTCAGGTGGGCGAGAACGTGCGCCGCACGCTGGCCGAGGTGCTGTCGCGCGGCGATATCCACGACCCCGATCTGGCCCGCATGTCCGTGACGGTGGGCGAGGTGCGCATGTCGCCCGACCTCAAGATCGCGACAGCCTATGTCATGCCACTGGGCGGGCAGGGGCAGGAGGAGCTGCCCGCCCTTCTGGCGCGCAACAAGGGCGAGCTGCGCCGCGTCGTGGGCAAGAAGCTGGGCCTCAAATTCGCGCCCGACCTGCGGTTTCGCCTCGATACCACATTCGATCAGATGGACGAGACCCGGCGGCTATTCTCGCAAGGCGATGTGCAGCGCGATCTGGATGACTAAGGCGGTTCGGGCCGCGGCGCTGATTGCCGGGCTTGGACTGATGCCCGCCGCGCTTCTCGCCGCGGACTGCCGGACCGACACCTTTGATGGCGTGCGCTACGTGATCTGCGAAGTCGTCATGCGCAGCGAGGATCTGCGTCTCTTTCTCAAGGATGCCAACGGCGAGAATCTGGGCAGTTTCAGCCGCGTCGATACCATGCTCCGCGCCGAGGGCGCGGCGCTGGATTTCGCCATGAACGCGGGCATGTACCATTCAGACCGCCGGCCGGTCGGCTTATACGTCGAGGATGGCCAGCAGCAGGCGGGCCTAGTCACCCGCGAGGGGCCGGGCAATTTCGGCCTGCTGCCGAATGGCGTTCTGTGCATCGGCGAAGGTCGCGCCGACGTGATCGAGACGCTGCGCTTCAAGGCCGAGGCGCCCGCGTGCCGCTATGCGACGCAATCGGGGCCGATGCTGGTCATCGACGGCGCGCTGCACCCGAGGTTCCTCGAGGATAGCGACAGCCTCTATGTGCGCAACGGCGTCGGGACCAGCGCGGATGGCATGCGCGCCGTCTTTGCGATCTCGGAGGGGCCGGTCAATTTTCACAACTTCGGGCGGCTCTTTCGGGATCACCTCGATCTGCCGCAGGCGCTTTACTTCGATGGCAATATCTCGCGCCTTCAGGCGCCAGATCTGAACCGCAGCGATATCGGCTTTCCCATGGGCCCTATCATCGGCACGGTGCGCCGCGCGCCAGCCGAGTAGTATCGCCGCGCGGCTGATCCCTAGGCTTTTGCGCAATTCGCCTTAGGTTTGCGGTTTGGCGGCCGATCCGGGCCGCAGCCATGCCCGAGGATTGCCCGCCGTGAGTGCCGAGAAAACTCTGAACGATGGCCCTGTCGGCCGCGCGCTCTGGTCCGTCAGCGCGCCTATGACCATCGGCATCCTTGGCGTTCTCAGCGTCGGGCTGGCCGATGCGTTCTTCCTTGCGCGCGATGGTGCGACATCGCTGGCGGCGATCGGCTTTGTCTTTCCGGTGATTACGGCGCTCACCTCGCTGTCCATTGGACTATCGGCGGGCACAAACACCGTCATCAGCCAGGCCATCGGGCGCGGCGAAGAGGCGGAGGACAGGCGCCGCATGACGTTGCATGCGATGACGCTGGCACTGGCCCTGTCCTGCGCGGTGTCGCTGCTGGTCTACCTGCTGGCGCCCTATCTTTTCGGCGCGATGGGGGCCGAGAATGAGGTGCTGGAGGCCATCCTAGGCTACATGCGCTTCTGGTGCCTCAGCTTTCCCTTTCTGGTGACCGGCATGGCGCTGAACGCCGTCTTCCGCGCGGGTGGGCGCAGCGGAGTCGCGGCGGTCACGATGCTGCTGCAGGCGCTTCTCAATATCGGGCTGGACCCGGTGCTGATCTTCGGGCTTGGCCCTATCCCGGCGATGAGCATGGATGGCGCGGGCCTTGCCTCGCTATTGGCGCGGATGGCGTCGCTGACCGGGCTGGTGCTGTTTGCGTTGCAGGCGGGCGTGCTGCAACTTGGCTCGGCGCCGTGGCAGGGGGCCGTCCGCTCGGTCCGGCGCATCGTGCGGGTTGGGGCGCCTGCCGCCATGTCGAATGCGATCAACCCGCTGGGCATGGCCATCGTCACCGGGTTTGTCGCCACGATCGGCGATACCGCTGTTGCGGGCTTCGGCGCCGCCACCCGCGTTCAGGGCGTGGTCGTCGTGCCGCTTCTGGCGCTGTCCTCCGGGATCGGGCCGGTGGTGGGACAGGCTTGGGGTGCAGGCAACGAGGAGCGTGCGCGCGATGGCCTGCGCATCTGTCATGCCGCTTGCGTGATCTTCGGGCTTGGCGTTGCGGCGCTGCTGCTGGTCTCGGCGGTGCCGCTGGCCAGGATCATGACCTCGGGCAGCGAGGCGCAGGTCTATACCGCCACCTATCTGCGCATCGCCAGCTGGGGCTTCATGGGGTATGGCATCCTCATCACTGCCAATGCGGCGATGAACGCCCGTGACCGCGCCCTCTGGTCGATGAGCCTCAGCGGCACCCGGATCTTTCTCCTTTATGTCCCGATGACGTGGCTCGGCGTCCAGTTGGGCGGCTATGGCGGGATGATCATCGGCGCGCTGGTGGCCAATCTGGTCAGCGGGTGGCTGTCGCTGATCGCCGTGCGCTCGGTCGGCCTTGGTGTCCTTGACTGGGCGCCCATTCGCATCCCATCGGATCGGCTGGCCGGGGTCATGGGGGCCGAGCCGACACCCGCCCGCGATTGACAGCCCGGCGCCCTTGGGCTAGCCCGCGCGCTTCGAGGCAATGAGGGCAAGGCGCATGGCACGCAAACGCAAGGGACGCGATATTTCCGGCTGGCTGGTCGTGGACAAGCCTGCTGGCATCACCTCGACCTCTGTCGTCAACAAGGTGCGCTGGGCGCTACAGGCCAAGAAGGCGGGCCATGCCGGCACGCTGGATCCCGAGGCGACAGGCGTGCTGGCCGTGGCGCTGGGCGAGGCGACCAAGACGGTGCCCTACATTACCGACGCTCTCAAGGCGTACCGGTTCGAGGTGCGCTTTGGCACCGCAACAAATACCGACGATGCCGAGGGTGAGGTGATCGCACAAAGCGACGCGCGCCCCTCCGATGACGAGATCAAGGAGGCGCTGCACCAGTTCGCGGGCGACATCATGCAGGTGCCGCCCAAGTTCTCGGCGGTCAAGATCGACGGGCAGCGCGCGTATAAATTGGCGCGCGACGGTGAGGATGTGACGCTGGCCGCGCGGCCCCTTTTCGTGGACGAATTGCTGCTGGCGGACCGCCCCGGTCCCGATAACGCCGTGCTGGAAATGGTCTGCGGCAAGGGCGGATATGTCCGCTCGATTGCGCGCGATCTGGGCAACGCGCTGGGCTCTCATGGCCATGTGACGTGGCTGCGCCGCGTCTGGTCGGGCCCGTTCGAGGCCGAGGATGGCCTGACGCTGGACCGCATCGACGAGCTGGCCCATGACCCGGCGCTTGACGCGTATGTCCAGCCGCTGGAAGTGGGCCTGACCGACCTGCCCGAGCTGCGCTGCACCCCCGAGGGCGCGGCCAAGCTGCGCAATGGCAATCCGGGGATGGTCTATCCCGGTGAGGCGGAATACGGCGACGAATGCTGGGCCTCGCTGGACGGGCGCGCCGTGGCCGTGGGCATCTACAAGGCGGGCGAACTGCATCCCAGCCGCGTCTTTGTGGATCCGGCGTGATCACGCGCACGCATCTCAAGGGCGACGCGGCCTCGACCGCCGTCTATTCGGACTGCGAGCGCTACAGATATTCCCTGACCCGCATCTGGGATGAGGGCGGCGGGCGCGTGCATTTCATCATGCTGAACCCCTCGACTGCGACCGAGCTGCAGAACGACCCCACCGTCGAGCGGTGCGAGCGGAGGGCGCGCACGCTGGGCTTTGGCGCGTTTCGCGTCAGCAACATCTTTGCCTGGCGCGATACCGATCCGCGCAAGATGCGCGCGGCGGCGGATCCCGTCGGCCCCGCCAATGACGCCGCCATCCTCGAAGGCTGCGCTTGGGCCGCATGCAATGTGGCCGCCTGGGGCACGCATGGCGCGCATCTGGACCGGGGGCCGCAAGTCCTGGCCCTGCTGCGCGGCGCGGGGGTGGCGCTCCACCATCTGGGCCTGACCAAGGAGGGCCATCCGCGCCATCCACTATACGTCGCCTATGCGCAGCAGCCCTGCCTGTGGGATGTTTCGCACAGCCGTTAACCAATTGCTCATAATTGACTGTGCAGTATAGCCGTCTCGGGGCATTCTGCGCCGAGGCGATAGGGTTTGATGGCATGCTGTTGATTGCAGGTCTGTTGGGAGTGGTCGCGCTGGGCGCAAGCGCCTTGATCGGTGTGTCCGCTATGAACGCGGCTGACGACCTGCCTGATGAGTCGGAAGAAGAACAGACCGAAGTCGACGCCGAGGGCGGGCTGCTGGCCTATGTCGGCGCGGAAGATGAGCCGAGCATAGAGGCGGACGATCCTATAGACGATGCCGCCGCTCAATCGGATGCCGACGAGGTTCAGCTCGCCGTTATGTCACGTATGGACATGGCAGAGCCGGGCATGGCGCAGACTTTACCCGAGCTTCCCACTGCCAAGGATGAGGTCGTAACTGTGGGTACCTCCGGTGATGACCTGATCGAAGGGGCGCAGGCGCGCGATGTGGCCAATGGCTATGCGGGTGACGATACGCTGACAGGCGGTCCGGAGGCTGATCAGCTCTGGGGCGGCCTCGGGGCGGATGCGCTGTTGGGCGGCGCTGATGCGGATATCCTGAATGGTGATGGCGGCGATGATTCTTTGACTGGCGACGACGGAGATGATCTGCTTCATGGCCATGGCGACACGGACAGGTTGGACGGCGGCGCCGGAGCTGACAGTCTTGTCGGCGGCGCTGGCGATGACATGCTGCAGGGCGGTGATGGCGATGACGCACTGCATGGCGGTCTGGGGGATGACGATCTGCGCGGCGGCGCCGGACATGACGCGCTCTTCGGCGGCTGGGGCAATGACACGTTGTCGGGCTACGAGGGGGAGAGCGGGACCGATACCGACGGGATGGATTTCCTTAACGGTGGTGGCGGGTCAGACGTGATCACCGCCGGCGCGGACGATATCGTCACCACCGGCGACGGCGCGGATACGGTCATCCTTGGCGAGTGGCTCAGCGCCGCGCATCAGGCCGAGATCCTGGACTTTGCGCCGGACGAGGACACGTTGATGGTGGTCTATGATGACGCAGATGGCAGCGCGCCGGATGTCGATCTGGCAGAAGACCCGAATGACGATGGAATCATGCATGTCATGCTGAACGGCACCGCTATCGCGGCGGTCAACAAAGTGGCGGGCCTGAACGCAGGGCATATCACCGTCATCGGCTCCAGCCTGCTGGGGGCCCAGATCCGCCTCTGACGCATGTGCCTTTTGCGTACCTCAAACCGCTTTCGGCACAGCATCTTTTCAACCCGCCGTATTTGCCCTATACGCCGCAGCGTGCGTCTGCCCCCGGCTGGCGCCGATTCTCTATGGACCTTGCTGGACGACATCCCGGCTTGCGCCCGCAACCCTTGATACAAGGAGATCCCGATGTCGATCACCGTCGAAGAAAAGCACCGCCTGATGAAGGAATTCGCAACCAAGGAAGGCGACACCGGCTCGCCCGAAGTTCAGGTTGCCATCCTCACCTCGCGGATCACCACCCTGACCGAGCACTTCAAGACCCACAAGAAGGACAACCACGGTCGCCGTGGCCTTCTGAAAATGGTCGCCCAGCGCCGCAAGCTGCTGGACTATACCAAGGCCAAGGACGAAGCGCGCTATCAGGACCTGATCAAGCGCCTGGGCATCCGCCGCTAAGCGCACATTTCGGTTTAAGTTCAATACGGAAACGCCCGCTGCATCCAGCGGGCGTTTTGCGTTCGGCACCAGTATTGTTTGGAGGCTTTGGGATGGACACTGGCGCTCTGCCGCAATGCCTTCCAAAACGCTTCGTTTTCCTGTATGGCCCGCCCATCTGAGACTGTGTGCCATGGCCCCGGCACCTGGAACACAAGATGATTGGGGTCGGCGGCAATGGGGCCGCCATTGAAAACGGAGGACCGGGCAGGGGCCCGCTGTGCCTCCAGATAGGAAACGATAGATGTTCAACGAAGTGAAAAAATCAATCCAGTGGGGCGAGGAAACGCTGACACTGGAAACGGGCAAGATTGCCCGTCAGGCCGATGGATCGGTCATCGCCACTCTGGGCGAGACGTCGGTCATGGCCAACGTGACATTCGCCAAAGCGCCCAAGCCCGGAATGGATTTCTTTCCGCTGACGGTGCATTACCAGGAAAAATACTACGCGGCCGGCAAAGTGCCCGGCGGCTTCTTCAAACGCGAGGCGCGCCCGACGGAAAAAGAGACGCTGACCGCGCGTCTGATCGACCGTCCGATCCGCCCGCTTTTCGTCCCCGGCTTCAAGAACGAGACGCTGGTGATGTGCACCGTGCTCAGCCACGATCTGGTCAACGACCCCGACATGGTCGCGATGATCGCTGCCAGCGCCGCGCTGACCATTTCCGGCGCGCCCTTCCGCGGCCCGATCGCGGGCTGCCGCGTGGGCTATGAGGATGGCGATTACATCCTGAACCCCACCGTCGACGACATGCAGGACCTCAAGAACAACCCCGATCAACGCCTTGATCTGGTTGTCGCCGGCACCAAGGACGCCGTGATGATGGTCGAGTCCGAAGCATACGAGCTGACCGAAGAGGAAATGCTGGGCGCGGTGAACTTTGCGCATGAGCAGATCCAGCCGGTGATCGATCTGATCATCGATCTGGCCGAAGCCTCGGCGAAAGAGCCGTTCGACTTCCAGCCCGCCGACTACTCGGAGCTGTATGAGGCGGTGAAGGCAGCCGGCGAGGACAAGATCCGCGCCGCCTATGCGATCACCGACAAGCAGGAGCGCACGACAGCCGTGTCCGACGCCAAGGAGGCCATCAAGGCATCCCTGACCGAAGAGCAGTTGGAAGATCCGAACCTCTCCTCGGCCCTGAAAAAGCTGGAAGCCTCGGTTCTGCGCGGCGACGTCGTGAAAACCGGCAAGCGGATCGACGGCCGCGCGCTCGACACGGTGCGCCCGATCGTCTGCGAGACGGGCCTTTTGCCCCGTACGCACGGCTCGGCGCTGTTCACCCGCGGCGAGACGCAGGGCCTGGTCGTCACCACGCTGGGTACCGGTGACGATGAGCAGTTCATCGACGCGCTGCATGGCAACTTCAAATCCAACTTCCTGCTGCATTACAACTTCCCCCCCTACTCGGTGGGCGAAGCTGGGCGCGTGGGCCCTCCGGGCCGCCGCGAGATTGGCCATGGCAAGCTGGCTTGGCGTGCGCTGCAGGCAGTTCTGCCCGCCGCGACGGACTTCCCCTACACGATCCGTCTGGTCAGTGAGATCACCGAATCGAACGGCTCCAGCTCGATGGCGTCGGTCTGCGGTGGCTCGCTTTCCATGATGGATGCGGGCGTTCCGCTGAAGACCGCCGTGGCCGGTGTGGCCATGGGCCTGATCCTCGAAGAGGACGGCTCCTACGCGGTTCTGACCGACATTCTGGGCGACGAGGATCACCTAGGCGACATGGACTTCAAGGTCGCAGGCACCAAGGACGGCATCACCTCGCTGCAGATGGACATCAAGGTCGCGGGCATCACGCCCGAGATCATGCAAAAGGCCCTGGCCCAAGCCAAGGACGGCCGCATGCACATCCTGGGCGAGATGAACAAGTCGATCACCGGCGCGCAGGAATTCTCGGTCCATGCGCCGCGTATCGAGACGATGCAGATTCCGACGGACAAGATCCGTGAAGTCATCGGCTCGGGCGGCAAGGTCATCCGCGAGATCGTCGAAGTGTCGGGCGCCAAGGTCGACATCAACGACGAGGGCATCATCAAGATCGCATCGCCCAACGGCGAGGCCATCAAGAAGGCCTATGACATGATCTGGTCCATCGTGGCCGAGCCCGAAGAGGGCCAGGTCTATGACGGCAAGGTCGTCAAGATCGTCGATTTCGGCGCCTTCGTGAACTTCTTTGGCAAGCGGGACGGTCTGGTCCACGTGTCCCAGATCGAGAACCGTCGCCTGAACCATCCTTCGGACGTTCTGAAGGAAGGCCAGGACGTGAAGGTCAAGCTTCTGGGCTTCGATGACCGCGGCAAGGTGCGCCTGTCGATGAAAGTCGTCGATCAGGAGACCGGCGAGGAAGTGACGGAAGAGAAAGCCGAAGGGTGAGGGATTTCTCTTAGGTTGGAATGAAGAAGCCCCGGCGGAGACGCCGGGGCTTTTTGGTTCAGCCAGTATAATGTCGGCTTTGAGCCCATTGTGTCGAATGCTGCGCAGCCGACGAGTTGCCGCTTCAGGCTAAGACCCCATGAACCGCCGCCTTGCTTCAACGGCTATGTTGTAGCGCTGCTGGAGGTCGGCGATCAGAGCCATCGCAACGCCTTTGGCATCGTCGCCCTCTGCCTCCTTGTAGCTCTGCTTCGCCGCTTCCAGCAGCTTCTTGATTTTGAATTCCTCGGGCAGTGCGCCTGCTTCGGCCATTATGCGGGCCGCCACTGCTGTTGCCATGTCAATGAAAGCCTCGCCTGAGCGGTCGGGCAGCGGTTTCCCCTCGCCTTCGAGGCCGCGAAGCTTGCCCTCCGCAAGGGCCTTCTGGATTTGCTGCTCCACGAGGCGGTGAAAGGATAGGGTCATGATGTATTACTGCCTTCTCACCGACGACGCTCATCCAATGTCACGACGATCTGTCGAACATAGCCACTGGAAATAAGGCGGGCACTCAAAATCTTGCGCAGGACGTCCGCTTCGTCCCGCTTTGCTGACCTTCGATCTCCCCGCTAGACCGGCAGCGCCGTTGTCTGGCACACCGTCCTGAGCGCGAAACTCGATTGCATCTTCGCCACTCCCGGCAACCGCGTCAGATACTGCCGGTGTATGCGCGCGAAATCCTCGGTGCTTTCGGCGACGATCTTCAGGATGTAATCCGCCGTGCCCGCCGTCAGGTGGCATTCCAGCACGTCGGGCACGCGGGCGACGGCGGTCTCGAACGCCTCGAGCACATTGTCGGCCTGCGCCGAGAGCGTGATCTCGACAAAGACCGTGGCCGAGACGCCCATCTTTTGCGGGTCCAAGAGCGCGACATAGCCTGTGATATAGCCCTCGGCCTCCAGCCGCTGCACCCGGCGGTGGCAGGCGCTGGCCGAGAGGTTCACTGTCTCGGCGAGGTCCGCGTTCGAGATGCGGCCGCGTTTCTGCAGCACGTTCAGCAGGCGGCGATCGAGTGAGTCGAGGGACATTCCGGCAATCCTTTCGCATGCCGAGCCAGTTTATCGAAGATTCTTGCCATGAAAAGCGGTTTGACGGGCGAAATTTCACTCGCCTTGCGTGGCAGCTGCTTCATATGTGGCGCAATCAACAGGAGGATAAGTCATGAAAATCGGATGCCCGACAGAAATCAAACCGCAGGAATTTCGCGTTGGCGTCACGCCCAACGCCGCGCAGGAGGCCGTGCAGCACGGTCACGAGGTTCTTATCCAGTCGGGTGCCGGGGTTGGCGCAGGCTTCTCGGACGAGGATTACATCGCCGCAGGTGCCAGGATCATCGGCACCGCCAAGGAGGTGTTCGACACCGCCGACATGATCGTCAAGGTCAAGGAGCCGCAAGCCGCCGAGCGAAAGATGCTGCGCGAGGGCCAGCTGCTGTTCACCTATCTGCACCTCGCGCCCGATCCCGACCAGACGCATGACCTGATCGCTTCGGGCTGCACTGCGATTGCCTACGAGACGGTCACCGACCGCAACGGGGGCCTGCCGCTGCTGGCCCCCATGTCCGAGGTCGCGGGGCGTCTTGCGCCGCAGGTCGGCGCCTATACGCTGCAAAAGGCCAACGGCGGTCGCGGTGTGCTGATGGGCGGCGTGCCCGGTGTCGGCCCGGCAAAGGTGCTGGTCATCGGCGGCGGTGTTGTCGGCACGCATGCCGCGCGGATCGCTGCGGGCATGGGCGCGGATGTGACCATCCTCGACCGCTCGCTGCCGCGTCTGCGATACCTTGACGATGTCTTCGGCGGCACGTTCAACACCGGCTATTCCTCGGCGGGCCTCGTGGCCGAGTATCTGACACAAGCCGACATGGTCATCGGCGCGGTTCTGATCCCCGGAGCCGCCGCGCCCAAGCTGGTGACGCGCGCACAGTTCGCCGACATGAAGCCCGGTGCGGTTCTGGTCGACGTGGCCATCGACCAGGGCGGCTGCTTTGAGACGTCGAAGGCGACGACCCATGCCGACCCGATCTATGAGGTCGACGGGATCATGCATTACTGCGTCGCCAACATGCCCGGCGCGGTCGCGCGCACTTCGACCATCGCGCTTGGCAACGCCACTATGCCATTCATGCTGGCTCTGGCCGACAAGGGTTGGAAGAAGGCCTGCGCCGATGACGCGCATCTGCTGAACGGTCTCAACGTCCATGCGGGCCAGCTGACCTACAAGGCGGTCGGCGAGGCTCTGGGCATCGACTGGGTGCATCCCGAGTCGCTGCTGTAATTCCCGAGGGGGCCGCGACATGCGGCCCCTTTCGCTTGAATGGCTTGATGCGCTGGGGCCGGGCGGCTAGACCCATGCCCAAAGGAGCCGCGCCATGAGCCTCAATACTTTCGGACATATGTTTCGCGTCACCACCTGGGGCGAAAGCCACGGGCCAGCTCTTGGCGCAACGGTGGACGGCTGCCCTCCCGGCGTGGCGGTGGACGAAAGGGTGCTGCAGCACTGGCTGGACAAGCGCCGCCCCGGTCAGAACAAGAACATGACCCAGCGGAACGAGCCCGATGCCGTGCGCATCCTGTCGGGTGTGTTCGAGGGCAAGACGACGGGCACGTCGATCCAGCTGATGATCGAGAATACCGATCAGCGCAGCCGCGATTACGGCGACATCGCCAACACCTTCCGCCCCGGCCATGCCGATATCACCTATCACCAGAAATACGGGCACCGCGATTATCGCGGCGGCGGTCGCAGTTCCGCACGCGAGACGGCGGCACGCGTTGCGGCGGGTGGCATCGCGCGCGCGGCGCTGGATCAGTTGATCCCCGGCGTGCAGGTCAAGGGCTACATGACCCGTATGGGCGCGATGGCGCTGAACCGGGAGCGCTTTGACTGGGAGGCGATCGACGGCAACGATTTCTGGCTGCCTGATGCAGAGGCCGCGCCCGAATGGGAGGCGTATCTGCAAAAGCTGCGCAAGGATCACAACTCGGTCGGGGCGATCATCGAGGTGGTGGCGCGCGGCGTGCCCGCGGGCCTCGGTGCACCGGTCTATGGCAAGCTCGATACCGAATTGGCGGCCGCGATGATGTCGATCAATGCCGTGAAGGGTGTCGAGATTGGCGAAGGCATGGCGGCGGCGGAGCTGATGGGTACCGACAATGCCGACGAGATCCATATGGGCGAGACCGGCCCCGAGTATGGCAGCAATCATGCGGGCGGTATTCTGGGCGGTATCTCGACCGGTCAGGAGATCGTCGTGCGCTTCGCCGTCAAGCCGACCTCATCCATCCTCAGCCCGCGCGCATCCATCCGCATGGACGGTACACAGACCGAGGTGGTCACTAAAGGTCGGCACGATCCTTGCGTCGGCATCCGCGCGGTGCCAGTGGGCGAGGCGATGATGGCCTGCGTTTTGCTGGATCACCTGCTGCTGCATCGCGGCCAGACGGGCGCGATCGGTCCTGTGGGGCGGATCGGCTAGGCGCAAATTTGCAAAGGGATTTGCCCAAGACAATTTGATTTGTCTTGGGCGTTCGGTTTCAGTCCGCCATGTCTGCCGTCATGTAGATCAGCGTCGGACCATCGGCCTTGAACGCCGCTTTCACCGCGTCCTGCAATTCTTTCAGCGACTTGGGTGCCGCCGATTTCGCGCCATAGGCTTCGGCCAGAGCGCAGAAATCGGGATTATGCGCGATCACCGAATTTGGCGCGATCTGGGCGCGCACCATGCTGTCTTCGATCTCTTTCAGCTTGCCATTGTCCCACAGAAGGATCGGCAGCGGCTGGCCCAGTTCGACCGCCGTACCCAGCTCCTGCACGGTATATTGAAAGCCGTAATCCCCCGCGATGACGACCGTGGGCAGACCGGGCCGGGCGGCGGCGCCGCCGATCCCTGCAGGAAGGGCATAGCCCAGCGTGCCAAAGCCGTAGGGATGGTGCCAGTGGCCGGGGCGATGCATGTCCCAAACTTCCTTACCGGTATAGGCGAACTGGGTCATGTCCGAGAAATACATGGTATCCTCGGGCATCACGTCGATCAGCGCATCGCAGACGCGCATGATGCCATTGCGCTCGGAGTCGCTCTCGGCGCGCCAGCGTTTGCGGGCCTTGGCCACATCATCGGCGCTCCATGACGTGTTCGCCGCGTGGCCCTCAAGGGTGGCGTTCAGCCCTTCGAAGAAATCACGCGCATCCATCTGGACGGCGGTGCTTCCGGCGACCTGGCCCAGCACTTCGGGGTCGATGTCCACGCGGATCATCGGGCCTTCATTGCCTAGCGTATCGCGCCAGAGATCCATTTCCGAGAGCTCGCTGCCGACGACGACGACCAGATCGGCGCTGGCCGCGACACTCGCGCTTTCGGGGCGTCCCAAGAAGCCGCTGTAATGCAAGGGGTCGTCCTTGACCGAGATGATGCCGCGCCCGGCATAGGTCGGGAAGCTGGCGGCCTTGAGCGTGGCAAGTGCCTTTCGAGCCGACTCGGAGGCGCGCACCGAGCCGCCGCCAAGGATGAAGAGCGGGCGCTTGGCCGCCTTGATACGGTCCGCGATGCCCTCGGGCAGGGATTGAAGCGTGCGCGTGGTCTCGGGGGCGGCGTCCGGGGCCGGGCCCGCCTCGGCGACCAGCGCCGCGATCGGCACCTGGATGTGCTTGGTGCGGGGGCGCTCTGTCTGGAATTCCGTCAGGGCGCGGTCGATCAGGCTGTAGGCCGCAGCGGCGGTATGGGCGGTATAGGACCAGTCCGATACCGTGGCGCCTGCCGCCTGCTGATCCAGCATCTGGTGCAACTGGCCGCGCGTCGCCGCCGTCTCGTCCAAGCAGGAGGACAGAACCAAAAGCGGAACACTGTCGGAATAGGCCTGGCCCATCGGCGTCATCGTGTTGCAAAGGCCCGGGCCCGTGATGACATAGGCCACCCCCGGCTTGCCGCTGGCCCTTGCATAGCCATCCGCCATGAAGCCCGCGCCCTGTTCATGCCGGGCCAGCAGGTGACGGATGCCCGCCTCCTCGATGCCGCGATACATTTCCTGGTTATGCACGCCGGGGATGCCAAAGATCGTATCGACCCCGCGCGATTTCAGCATATGCGAGATTTGCGCGCCCAAGGGGCGGCTGCGGTGGGTTTCGGACATCAGATCCTCCAGAATGAGACGGTGAAGATGGCATAGACCGCCAGCAGCTCCAATCGGCCAACCAGCATGGCTGTCGTCAGGATCCACTTGGCGGTGTCGTTGAGCGTGGCGAAATTTCCGGCCGGCCCGATCGTATCGCCAAGGCCCGGCCCGATATTGCCCAGCGCCGTGGCCGCGCCCGATAGGGCGGTGACGAAATCGAGGCCCGTCAGGCCCAGAAGAACCGCGAAGAGGCCAAGGCTGACGGTGAAGAAGACAAAGAACGACATGACCGAGTTCATCACGTCGTCGCCAACGGTCTTGCCGGCATAGCGCGGCGTGAACACGCCATGCGGCGCGCGGATGCGGGCCAGCTGCACCCGGATTGAGGCAAAGAGCAGTTGATAACGGAAAATCTTGACCGAGCAGGAGGTGGATCCGGCGCAGCCGCCGATCAGCCCGGTAAAGAAGAAGATCGAGACTGCGAACGGCCCCCACAGCATGTAGTTTTCGCTTGAATAGCCGGTGCCGGTGATGATCGACACCACGTTGAACAGCACCTCGCGGAACGTCTCTTCGGTGAAATGCGCGCGCTGGACGAATTGCCAGGCGGTCAGCGCGGTGACGATGCTGAAGATCGTCATGAAAAACCCGCGCACCTGCGGATCGCGTAGCATCGGCTGCGCCGTCCCGGCCAGCATCTGGACGAACCGCACGAATGGTAGCGCCGCTAGGATCATGAAAACGACCGCTACATATTCGGCCGATTTATGCAGTGCGCCGAAGGAGGCGTCGTAATTCGCCATGCCGCCGGTCGAGACGGTTGTCATCGCATGAACGGTCGCATCAAAAGGCGTCATTCCAGTCATGATATAGGCCATCATGCAGGCGATGGTCATGCCCAGATAGATCACCGAGATGCGGCTGGCGATCTCGGTGGCGCGGGGCAGGATCTTGCCCATCGTGTCGAAGGCCTCGGCGCGAAAGATCTGCATGCCGCCCACGCGCAACTCGGGCAGGAACACCATGGCCACGACGACGATGCCGACGCCGCCCAGCCACTGGATGATCCCGCGCCACAGCAGGATGCCCTTGGGAAGCGTGTCGAGGCCCACGATCACGGTCGATCCGGTGGTCGTCAGACCCGACATTGCCTCGAACACCGCATCGGTGACGTTCAGCTCTGTCGCCCCCAGCATCAAAGGCAATGCGCCAAAGACCGGCAGCACCACCCAGACGCCCGTCGTCAGCAGGAAGGTCTGGCGGATGGTCAGGCCCTCGCCCACCCCGTTGCGGCAGGCACCCGCGACCAGCCCGCCGACAAGGATGGTCATGATCGACGACTGGGCAAACACCTCCCAATGGCCGCGCCCCTCGGCGATATCCACCACCAGCGGCAACAGCATGGTCAGGCCCATCGCCATCAGCGTCAGGCCAATGACATAGCCGACCGGGCGCATGTCGAAAATGACGCGGGGATCGGCCCGCGCCCCGTTTCGCGGCGTGCGCGATTGAGAGACCACTGGCCCTGACATGTCAGCCCGTCAACGGCCCGCTGCGATAGCGAAAGACGCCTGTCGCGCTTGCTGCAATCTCGCCATTCTCATCCGTCACCACGGCCTCGGCGAAATAGGTGCGCCGACCGCCCCCCGTGCGCCGCCCCGTGGCGATGATGCGTTTACCCTTAAGCTGGCCGATGTAATTGACCGTCATCGACAGGGTCAGCGCGTCCTGCTTTTGATCCGGATCGCCGGTATAGCAGCCCGCATAGCCCATGGCCGTGTCCAGCATCAGCGCGTGGACCCCGCCATGCAGCAGGCCCTGGCGGTTATAAAGATGCGGTGTGAAATCCAATTCCACTTTCGCGAAATCGCGCGACCATTCCGTCAGCTCGAAGCCCAGATGGGTTTGCAGGCCCGAAGGCGCCTCGAGCAGGGAGGGGTCGATGGGCGTATCGTGGGACGTGTCGGACATGGAGGGCAGCGCCATTTTGAGTGCATGTGATCCGATAGGTGGCACAAAGCTGCGCCCGCCGCAATCGCGTGGACTTGACCCCAAGGGGGTTTAGGCCCCATCTACGCCGCAACAGCCACACCCCCCGGAGCCCATGCCATGCCATTTGACCGCAAGATCAAGATCGCCCCGTCGATCCTTTCCGCCGATTTCGCCAATTTCGGGCAGGAGATCCGCGCGATCGAGGCCGAGGGATGCGATTGGGTGCATGTCGATGTGATGGACGGGCATTTCGTGCCGAACCTCACCTTCGGCCCGCCGCTGCTGGCCGCCATTCGCCCGCATATCCAGACGGTTATGGACGTGCATCTGATGATCTCGCCGGTCGATGCCTATATCGACGCCTATGCAGGCGCCGGGGCGGATATTCTGACCGCACATGTGGAGGCCGGCCCGCATATCCACCGCACGCTGCAGGCCATTCGCGGGGCCGGGTGCAAGGCCGGACTGGCGCTTAACCCCGGCACGGGGCTGGATGCGCTGCCGCACCTGCTGGATATGGTGGACCTCATCTGCGTGATGACGGTGAACCCCGGCTTTGGCGGCCAGAAATTCATTCACAGCCAGATCGAGAAGGTGCGCAGCCTGCGCGCCATGATCGGTGACCGGCCCATCCATATCGAGATCGACGGCGGCATGACCCCCGAAACCGCGCCGCTGATGGCCGAGGCCGGGGCCGATGTCTTTGTCGCCGGCTCGGGCGTGTTCAAGGGCGGCAGCATCGACAATCCCGCAGCTTACGGGGAGAATATCCGCGCGATCCGCGCCGCTGCCGAGGCCGCGCAGGGCTGAGCGGCCTCACTCCAGCTGGACCGTGATCCGCGCGCTGCGCCCCTTGGCGTCGATCACGGCGATCTGGCTATAACCTTGCCCCAGACCGGGGATATTCGCATGCTCGCGCCGGATGCCTGTCAGCATGGGCGCGCCATTTGCCATCCAGGTATAGGGCGGTGTGCCGCCTCGCACCTTGACCGGTAGGTCGCCCTCGACGGCCATGCGCGCGCCATCGGGCGGAAAGATCAGCTCGGGTGCGCCGCGCGCCAGGTCGAAAGCGGCGCCGCGCCCGGCAAAGCGGCGCATGGGCTGCGGCAGCTCGGCGGTGCTGAGGGTCAGCGTCTCGGGCGGGGGCGGGGGCAGCGGATCAAAGGCAGGCTTCAGCCGCTGGAACGTCTCGAAAAGGATCGGCGCGGCCAGATCGCCGCCAAAGGCGCCCGGCACCGGCGTGCCATCTGGCCGCCCGATCCAGACGCCCGCCACATGCGCGCCATCCCAGCCAAGCGCCCAGGCGTCGCGGTGCCCGTAGGAGGTGCCAGTCTTGTAAGCCAGCGCGCGGGCGGGGGCATTCGCGGGTGGCGCAAGACCGGCAAGGATATCGCCCACCTGCCACGCGGCGGCACGGCCAAGGATGCGGCGCGGCGCGCCATCCTCGCCCTGTCGCCAGCGCAGCGGCACCGCCTCACCGCCCCGCGCGAGGGCGGCATAGAGCTGCACCATATCGGTCAGGCTGACGCCCACGCCACCCAGCGCCACGGCCAGCCCCGCGTGATCGCCGGGCAGTTGGGGATGCATCCCGGCTCGGCGCATCACGTCCATCAGATGCGCGGGGCCCATGGCATCCATCAGGCGCACGGGCGGAATGTTGAGCGATTGGCGCAGCGCATCCGCCGCCGTCACCTCACCGCGAAAACACCCGTCGAAATTCTGCGGCGCGTAGGGGCCAAAGCGCACCGGCGCGTCGTCGATCAGGGTCTGCGGGTGCGCCAGACCCCGGTCAAAGGCCATGGCATAGATCACGGGCTTCAACGTCGATCCGGGCGAGCGCAGCGCGGTCGTCATGTCGACAAAGCCCTGCCGCGCGCCAGAGTCAAAGCCTGCCGAGCCGACCGAGGCGAGGATCTCGCCGCTGCGGTGGTCGGCCATGACGATGGCGACCGATACCGCCCCCGGCAGGCCCCGCACGGCGCGGGCGGCCAGGGCCTCAAGCTGCGTCTGAAGTGCGGCGTCGATGGTCAGATCATGGCGGAGTGCGCCGGGCTCCTCGGCCAGCGCGCGGTCGGCCAGATGCGGCGCCAGCGCCGGGAAGGGGCGGCGCGCGGTGGGGACCGGGTCCAGCTTGGCGGCCTCGGCCTCTTCCCAGCTCAGCACGCCTTGCCGTGCCATCCGGTTCAGCACGCGATCTCGCGCGGCGCGCGCGGCCTCCCGGTGCCTGTCGGGGCGGCGCGTTTCAGGCGATTGGGGCAGGGCCACCAGCAGGGCGGCCTCGGCGGGGGTAAGGCGCCGTGGCTCCTTGCCGAACCACGCGAGGGTGGCGGCGCGGACGCCCTCGATATTGCCGCCATAGGGCGCGCGGGCAAGGTAGATCTGCAGGATCTGATCTTTGGTCAGATGCCGCTCCAGCGCCAGCGCCAGCCGGATCTGCCGCAGCTTGCCCGCCCACTGCCCGGTGCTGCCATCCTCCATCAGGCGCGCCACCTGCATCGTCAGGGTCGAGGCGCCCGACGTGATGCCGCCATGCCGCACGGCCTGTGCGGCGGCCCGCAGCATGGCGCGCGGATCGATGCCCGAATGGTTGTGAAAGCGCTGATCCTCATAGGCGATCAGCATGTCGATAAAGGCGGCGTCGACCTGCCCCGGTGCCAGCCGCCAGCGGCCATCGGCGACGGTGTAGATGCGCAACGTCCGCCCGTTGCGGTCCAGTACCTCGGCCCCCGTCGTTGTCAGCAGCGGGGGCATGGGCGTGGCCGCAATCCAGCGGTCCAGCCCGTCCCGCGCACCGGCCCCCAGCCCGAGGGTCAGGGCGAGCGCAAAGAGCCAGCGATGCGCGCGCATGGCCTACTCCGTCACCGACATCGCGCCGGTCTGGGTATTGGCGCGGTATTCGGCACGATACATATCCTCGACCGTGGCGGCAGGGTGATGGTAGTCGCCCGGCGTCACCGCGCGCACGATATAGGCGAGGCGGAAGGGCCGATCCTCGCGCCAGTCGACGGCGGCGATGAAGCGGTCGCTTCGAAACTCGGTATGCTGGGCATAGGCCGTCTGCAGCCAGCCCAGCGCGCCGATATCGCCGGATGTGACGAGGTTTGGATTGTCGATCTCAAGCCCCGCCGGCAGCGCATCGTCGATGATCAGCCGCGCCTCGCTGGCCTCGAAGGGCGTTACCGTCAGAACCGCGACGAGGCGCGTGCCTGAGGGAACGCCGTCCAGGTTGCGCGCGTCGCCGTCCATGTCAAAGTATTCACGCTCGATCCGGTAGCCATAGCCATCCGCAGGGCCGGGCACTTGAGGCACGCCGAAGGTGGTCAGCGTGATGTCGGTATCGGTTTGAGCCGTGTTGCGGATCGCTTGCGGGGCGCCGACCCCTGCCTCCAGCTTGCGGATGAAGGGGCCGTTGACCGGATCACCGTTGAGGGTGAGGCCCGCCGCCCCCGTCTCGTCGATCAGGGCGTGCGCGGCCAGAAGGCTCCACGCCTCTTCCTGGGTCGAGAGGTGCGGGCCGTCGGTATCGAGGCTGCGCGCGAGGTCCATGGCATCACCCGCCGTGCTGCCCGCCTCGACCATCAGCGCCAGAACGCCCGCGCGGTCGCGCATCGCCGTGCCGTAATCCGAGCGCCAGACCTGCGCGGTGCTGCTGTCGGTCCTGCTGCTGGCCAGTGCGGCTCGGAACATCGCATCCGCGCGGCTGGGGTCGCCGTAGGAGGCCAGCGCCGCGCCCAGTTGCGCCTGCGCCAGCGGCGTCGCGAAGTCACCCACCTTGACGTCGGCATAGTAGCGCAGATCGCCCATCGCCGCCGCGCCCTCGCGCGCCAGCACCATGAGCGCATAGGCGATATCCTCGCCCCCATTGTCGAAATCCGGGGCGTAATTCACGCGGTTGCGCAGGTTGTCCATCGCCATGGCGAAGGCTTGGTCCGGCACGTCATACCCCTCGGCGCGGGCGCGCGACAGGAAATCGGCGACATAGGCATCCAGCCAGAAATCACCCGATTGCGCCTGCCAGAGGCCGAAGGCGCCGCTGGCCGTCTGGCGTGTCAGAACCCGCGCGACCGCCTGATCTATTCGCGCCTTGATGCCCGCATCATTGCCCATGCCCAGCGCGCTGGCGACCTGGTTGAAGTATAGCAGCGGCAGCGCGCGGGAGGTCACCTGCTCGGTGCAGCCGTAAGGATAGCGGTCCAGCGATTGCAGCAGCCCGGCCACGTTCAGCCGCGCGATGGCCCCCGCCGAGACGACAGCCTCGCCCGTGCCCTCGCGATAGTCCGCAAAGACGTCATCGGTGAGCGTGAAGGTGTCGCCTGCTGCCAGCTGGAACTGGCGCGTTTGTGACACGGGCGGATCATTGGCGCGCACGGGCAGGGTCAGCGATTTGGTCAGTTGCTTTCCGTCCGGCGTGGTCAGCGCGATGCGGATGGGATGGTCGCCCACCTCGCCCGCGGTAATCGGCAGGCGGAAGCTCTGCTTCTGCCCCTCGGCCAGATCGAAGCCCGAGGGGATATCGCCGTTCAGCGCAATGCCCTCGGCCGTGACGTCCAGACCCACGCGGCCTGTGGGGCCGGTGGCGTGGACCACTTCGAGCAGGAGCGAACTGGTATCGCCCGGCGCGAGGAAGCGAGGCAGGGAGGCGGTCAGCACCACCGGATCGCGCACGATCACCTCGCGCGCGGCTTGCCCCACGCCCCCGGCGCTCCACGCGATGGCCATCAGGCGCACGGTGCCGTTGAAATCTGGCAGATTGAAACTGGCCGTGGCGGTGCCATCCGGCCCCACGGTCAGCGGTCCGGTGAAATAGGCCACCAGCTCTTCGGTTGGGGGCGGCGATTGGCGCTGCATGCTGGTCCCGGCATCCCCGCCCGAGCGCACGGCGCCCTCGGCCCCGTTCATGCCGTCGATGAGACGGCCATAGATGTCGCGGATCTCGACGCCAAGGCGGCGCTGGCCGAAGTAGTGACCCGAGGGATCGGGGCTGTCGAACCCGGTGAGGTTGAGGATGCCCACATCCACGGCGGCGAGTGTGACGTAGCCCGTCTCGCCCGCCAGCCCGTCCACGGTGACACTGGTGGCAAGCGGCCCGCGCGGCTCTGCCGTCTCGGGCGCGTCGATGCTGACCCTCAGCTGCTTGGCGCCGGGGTCGATGCTGGCATAGGCAAGGCCAAGGCTGCGCGCCGGGTTCTGCCCGGCGGCCACGTCCATCGGGCGGATCAGCTGTGCAGTCACATAGGCGCCGGGGCCCCAGTCTTCTGTCACCTCGACCGGGATCACGGTCTCGCCCTCACTGACCTCGACAGACTGTCGCGAGATGACGCGGTTCGACATGACATTGATCAGTGCGGTGCCGGCATGGCGCGCGTCGATGCGCAGGCGCGCTGTGTCGCCGGGCGCATAGCTCTCTGCATCCAAGGAAACCTGTAGCGTATCGGGTGTCTGGCTGCCTTCTGCGGGCGCGTACCAGCCAGCGTAAAACTGGACCGAGGAGGCGGTGTAGGCACCATCCGTCCGCTCGACCAACAGCTCGTATTCGCCCCATTCGACGGGGGCGCTGACCGTCAGCGGGGCCTCGCCCAGGGTGCCTGTGCCGGTAGCAACGCGGGTGCGGGTCGTGATCGGCTCCCAATTCCAGTCGCCATATTGGCGATACCATTGATAGCGGGTGTTCACGCGGTTCAGCGTCCATTCCACCTGCATGTCGGTGCGGCTGAGGTCGGGGGCGACGCCGATGATCTCGAATGTCGCATTGGACCCTTCGGGTACCACGTCCTCACCGGCGGGCTTGATCCCGATGATCGGCGCGGCGGGGGCGACGCTGCGGGTGATCTGCCGCTCGACCGGGCGGCCGGAGGCCTCTCGCAGGCGCAGGTTTGCAGTGGCGGTATAGGGGCGGGCGGCGTCCAGATCTTCGGGCAGGCGCAAGGGTAGGGTCAGCGTGCCATCCTCGGCAGTCTCAGCCCCGTCCAGCACCTCGACGCGCGGGCCGGTGGCGGCGTCATGGCGGCCAAAGACATAATCGGGATATGGCTCAAGCGCGCGCGCCGGGCGCAGGACCAGCGTGCCTTCAGATTTGAGCCCCGCACCGGGCGCGCCAAAGAGGTATTTCGCCGCGACTTCAAGGGGCGGGAGGGTGCCCGCGCTCAGCGTTCCTGCGGGCAGCGAGAGATCAAAGTCGATCCGCTCGGGCAGGAAATCCTCGACCAGAACCTGCGTGCTGGCCAGCGCCGGCGCGCCAAGGTCGGCCTTGATGTCCAGCGTCCATGTCCCGCGCGGGGCCGTCTCGCCCACGGGCAGATCAAAGACATGGCCGCCTGCGACACCATCCGGGGAAAACGCGCGGGTGTACTCGACGCCATCGGGCCGCGTCAGGATCGCGGTCAGGGGCAGGCCGGTGATCGCCTCGGCGGTATCGCCGCGCGCCAGAGCGGTGGCGCGGATCACCTCGCCCGCGCGGTAGGCGCCGCGATCGGTGGCAAGGAACACATCGACAGGCGGCGCAGGCGCGCGGCCCTCGACACCGCGGTCCGAAAGATCGAAGGCGGGATCGGTCAGGGACAGGAACGCCGCGTCTTCCTCGCCCCGTTCGGCCAGGATCAGCGCGGGTGCCGCGCCATCCGCGCCGCGCGCAAGGCCGGGATCGAAGAGGGCATGGCCCTCGGCATCGGTCGTGGCGGTGGCCAGCACAGCGTTGGCGCGCGAGACCAGCGTCACCGCGATCCCCTCCAGCGCCTCGGCGCTGGCAAGGCTGCGGGCAAAGACATGCAGCCCGTCATTGCCCGAGAGGGTCGTCAGCCCCAGATCGGTCAGCACGAACCATTGAGTCGCGCCCGCGTCGTTATGACGATCCACACCCTCGATACTTGCGGTCAGTGTGTAGATGCCCGGCGGCTGCTCGGCCAGGACATCGCCCAGTGGCAGGCGCGTCGTCATGGTGCGGTTGAGCTGGTTCTGCACCTCCCCGGTACCGCTCCAGACATCCTGCGCGATATCCTGCGTGAAGGCATCCAGCGCATAGGCGTCCAGCGGGCGGCCAAAATACCCATCCTGCATGGTGCGCAGAAGGTTGCGGTCACTGACGCGGCGCAGGGACAGCTGCACCTCATCGAGGTTCACCGTCTCGATCGGCAGCGCGGCATCGGCGGCGCGGGGCAGGACGTAGGCGCGGCCCGGAAAGGTGATTTGCGGCGCGCGGTCGCGCACATAGGCGGTGATGTCGACATCCTTGGTCAGGGTCTGGCCATCGGCGGCGGGCAGGCCCTGCCGGAAGGTGATCGTGTAGCGTTCGCCGAACTGGACGCCGTCGATGCAGATCTGGCGCTGATCCGGCTGCACCACAAGGCCCGCCTCTGGCAGACGGACGAAGGGCGCATAATCGGTGCCGGCCTCGATCAGATCTTCCGAGAATTCGGCGCAGATGCGCAGGGAGGCCGTGCTTGTCTCGACCGAATTGTCCACGATGCGAAAGCCGTATTTGGCCACCGCCGCGTTCAGCGCCGCCGTGACATCCGCGCGGGGCTGGATCCGCTCGGCCAGTCGCAAGGCCTGCACCATGTCGCGGCCCTGGCCCGCCCGCTCCAGCGCTTCGGCCATGATCAGCAGCGCGTTGACGCGCGCGCCGTCCGGCAGGGCGCGCAAATAGGCATTGGCACTGGCCGAGATCGCGCGGGCGGTATGCTGTGACTGATCGCCGTCAATGCGCAGCGACAGGCGCGCGTAATCGGTCCAATGCTCGCTGAGATCGGTGGTGGCGGTCGCCGCGCCCATCCAGCGCATCGCGTTCAGCATGTCGCCGCCGGCCTCACGCTCCTGCGCGGCGGTGATCATCGCATCGGCGGTCCAGTTACCACCGGAATGCAGCCGCCCGATGTTCTCCGCCTGCTGCCGCGCCTCGTCTATGGCGCCGCCGCCCAGAAACGCCAGATCGTCCGCGCGCGATGCGGCCTCTGCCAGCACCGCCGGGTCGGTCGCCACGACGCGGCCCGAAATCGCACCGTCAAAGGGCTCTTCGTCGCTGATCGCGCTTTTGGGAAAGCAGGCTTTCGACTTGCTGTTATAGGTGAACGCGCGGCAGTCCGGCGTGCCAAGGCAGGCATTCTGGCAGGCCTCATAGGTCGTGTCGAAAATAGCCGTCAGGTCCGCGCCGTAGAAATCGACGTTCTGCGTGATGATCGCGCGCCTGTCGGGGACTGCGGACTGCGCGGCCGCCCCCGAAGCGATGCCGATGAAAAGCAGGGCGAATAGGGCAGGGCGCAGCATGGCAATCTCCGAGGCTGGAATGCAGCCACGGTGCCACGTGCGCCTGCTTCGGGCAATGGCCCTGGTGATCGCCATTAAGGGGATGTTCACCTTGGTGCCGCAGATTTACCCGCATTCGAGGGACAGGGCATGGCAGGGAATCGGCATGGATCTTGCGGGCAAGCTGGCACAGGAGAGGCGCGCGCGCCTCGCCGCCGAGCGCTTGCTGGAGCAAAAGCAGGCTGAACTGCACGCCGCCAACCGCAAGCTGGGCAAGCACGCGCGCGCCCTCTCGGACGAGATCGTCGTCACCCGCGCCAAGGTGCAGACGGCGCTGGATGAAAACCAGCGCGTCAAATCCGACCTGCATGTTGCCAATGAAAAGGTCCAGGTGGCCGAACGGCGGCTCTGGCATTCCATCGAGACGATCCAGGACGGCTTTGCCTTTTTCGACGACAGCGGCCGGATGATTGCGGCAAACCCGGCCTATTGCTCGGTCTTCGACGGGCTCAGCGCGATCGAGCCGGGCATCAGCTATGTCGAGATCCTGCAACTGGCCACCGAGGAAGGCATCGTCAATATCGGGGACGACGACCCCGCCGCATGGCGCGAGACGATGCTGGACCGCTGGCAAACCACCGATCCCGAACCGACCGTCATTCGCCTCTGGAGCGGCGAGTATATCAAGCTGATCGACCAGCGCGGTCATGGCGGTGACGTGGTCAGCCTGGCGCTGAACATCACCGCAACGATCCGCTACGAGGAGCGTCTGAAGGAAGCGCGCGCCCGCGCCGAGGCGGCAAGCCGGGCGAAATCGTCGTTCCTCGCCAATATGAGCCACGAGATCCGCACGCCCATGAACGGGGTGGTAGGCATGGCCGATCTTCTCAAGGAAACCGAGCTGACGGACGAGCAGCGCCTATACGCCGACACGATCAAGAATTCGGGCGAGGCGCTGTTGGTCATCATCAATGACGTGCTGGATTACTCCAAGATCGAGGCCGAAAAGCTGGTGCTCAAGCCCGAGCCATTCGACCTCGAGCGCTGCATTCACGAGCTGATCATGCTGATGCAGCCCAAGGCGCGCGATCAGGGGCTCGACATCCTGCTGGATTATGACCTCTTCCTGCCGACGCAATTCATCGGCGATCCCGGCCGGCTGCGGCAGGTGCTGACCAACCTCATGGGCAACGCCGTCAAGTTCACCGAGAAGGGCCACGTCCTGATCCGCGTGACCGGCCTCGTGGGCGAGGATGGCAAGGCGCAGGTTCATATCACGGTCGAGGATACCGGGATCGGCATTCCGGCGGACAAGGTGGATCACGTCTTTGGCGAGTTCAATCAGGTGGATGACGAACATAACCGGCGTTTCGAGGGCACAGGGCTGGGCCTTGCCATCTCGCAACAACTGGTGCGGATGATGGGCGGGCGTATCTGGGTCGAAAGCGAGTTGGGCGCCGGGTCGACCTTCGGCTTTCAAATCACGATGCCGATGGTGGGCGGGGCCGAGCCGCCTTGCCCGGTTGAGATAGCTAACCTGCAAACGGTAATGATTGTCGACGGCAATGATGCGAACCGGCAGATCCTCGAAAAACGGATCAGCTTGCTGGGGGCTGGCACGCTATGTTGCGCGGATGCTGCCGAGGCGTTGGCGCGCATGGGGCCGGAGGTGGATCTGGTGCTGACGGATCATCACCTGGCCGCAATGGACGGGCTGGAACTGGCCGAGGCGTTGCGCGCGGCCGGGCATGACGTGCCGGTCATCCTTCTGAGCGACAGCACGGGCTATGCGGCGCAGGATCCGGCGCGCGCCCTGCTGCACGCGGTGCTTCAAAAGCCCGTGTCACGCCAAGACCTCTGCGCCGCGATAGGATCCATTTCCGCGCCCGCGCCTCCCATGCCCGAGCAGCCCACCCCCGGCGCGCCGCCGCGCGCCCTGCGCGTGTTGGCCGCCGAGGATAACAAGACGAACCGGCTGGTCTTTTCCAAGATGGTCGGCACGCTGGATATCGAACTGACCTTTGCCGAAAACGGCGTCGAGGCGGTCGAGAAATATCAAACCCTGCGGCCCGATATCGTCTTCATGGACATCTCGATGCCGCTGATGGACGGCAAGGAGGCGACTGGCCGTATTCGCGCGATCGAGGCGACGACCGGCGCGCATGCGCCGATCGTGGCAATGACGGCCCATGCGATGGAGGGCGATGATGCGGGCATCCTGGCTGCGGGCCTCGATCACTACCTTACCAAGCCGCTGCGCAAGGCCGCGATCCACGAGCGTATCATGGAGGCATGCCCGCCCGATGTGCGCCCGCCCCGTCCGCCGGTCGATGATGTGGGATGACGCCTAGTCCGCGGCGCGCAGGAAGGCGGGTTTGCTTTCTTCCGACAGGTCCGGGCTGTAGGCGTAACCGCCCGTGTCGAACTCCGTCAATGCCTCGGGATCGGTCAGTCGGTTCTGGATGATGAACCGCGCCATCGCGCCGCGCGCCTTCTTGGCGTAAAAGCTGACGATCTTGGGCTGCCCGCCCTTGTTCTCCAGAAAGACCGGCGTGATGACCCGCAGGTTCAGCGCCTCAAGGTCGACCGCGCCGAAGTATTCCTGGCTTGCGCAGTTGACCAGAATGTCCGTCTGCACGTCCTTCGCGTGGCGGTTCAGTGCCTCGGCCAGGCGCGTGCCCCAATACTCGTAGAGTGATTTACCCCGCTCGGTCTTCAGCTTGCTGCCCATCTCCAGCCGGTACGGCTGGATCGCGTCAAGTGGGCGCAAGACGCCGTAGAGACCCGACAGGATGCGCAGGTGGTCTTGCGCCCAGGTTATTTCATCGTCGTCCAGGCTTTTCGCTTCAAGCCCCTGATAGGTGTCACCGGCAAAGGCCAGCGCGGCGGGCTTGCTCTCCATCTCGCCGAAATTGGCGAAGCGCTCGGCGTTCAGCTTGGCAAGATCGGCGCTGATATGCATCAGCTTGCGCAGCTCCTCCTGGCTTAGACCTTGCGCGACCTCGGCCAGCGCCTTGGCATCTTTGGCAAAGCCGGGGACGGTGGCATGGCGATCCGTGGGCGACATGTCCAGTTTCTTGGCGGGCGAGATGGCGACGAGCATGGCAAATCCTTTCAGCTTGCGCCTGACTTAGTCCGCCTCTTGCAGAACGTCCAGAAAGGCGGGGCCGAAGCGTTCGGCCCGCTTGTCACCGAGGATACGCGCCATTTGCACCGCGTCGCGGGGGCGTTGCTCGGCCACGCGGGTGATCAGGCTGGATGCGCAACTGAGCGGTTTGTCCGTGCCTCCCTCGCCGCGGGCCAATTCACGCTGCACCTCGTTCAGCCGATCATAGATACTGCCCGCCGCGCGCCCGGCCAGCTTGCGCCGCGAGGGATGCACCTGCGCCGCCTCGCCATTGATCACCTCCAGAAAGGCATCGCCATATTGCTCCAGCTTTTTTGCACCGACGCCGCCGATACGTGCCATGTCGTCGAGGCTGGCGGGCCGAACCTCGGCCATCTCGATCAGGGTGCGGTCGTTGAAGACGATGTAGGCGGGCACGCCCTGCGCCTCGGCAAAGGCCCGGCGCTTGGCCTTGAGCGCCGAGAGGAGCGGAGCGTCCTCGTCCGAAACAAGCGCCTTGGCCGCCGGGCGGCGGTCGCCCGATTGCACCATGTCCTTGCGCAACGTAATCCCGGCCTCGCCCTTGAGGATGGGCACGGCGGGATCGGTCATGCGCAGCGCGCCATGCCGCTCGGGGTCGGGGCGCACCAGATCGTGCCCCATCATCTGGCGGAAGATGGCCTGCCAGTTGCCCTTGGACAGATCCTTGCCCACGCTGAAAGTGGGCAGATCGTCATGCCCGCGCTGGCGCACCTTCTCTGTGGGCTTGCCCATGAGGATATCGATCAGATGCCCTGCGCCGAAATATTCGCCCGTGCGCAGGATGGCCGACAGCGCCTTGCGCACCGCCTCCGTCCCGTCGAAGGTGGCGGGGGGCGTGTCGCAGAGGTCGCAATTCTTGCACGGCTCTGCTTCCTCGCCGAAGTACCCCAGCAGTTTGACGCGCCGGCATTCCAGCGCCTCGGCGAGGCCCAGAAGCGCGTTGAGCCGGGCATGATCGGCCATGCGCCGTTCGGGCGGGGCCAGCCCCTCGTCGATCTGGGAGCGGCGCAGGCGGATGTCGTCGGGACCGTAGAGCGTCAGCGTCTCGGCAGGGGCGCCATCGCGGCCCGCGCGGCCGATTTCCTGATAGTAGCTTTCGATGGATTTGGGCAGGTCGGCATGCGCGACCCAGCGAATGTCGGGCTTGTCCACGCCCATTCCGAAGGCCACCGTTGCCACCACGATCAACCCGTCCTCGGCGTTGAACCGCGCCTCGACCTCGCGGCGGGTGCCCGCCTCCATCCCGCCATTGTAGGCGACTGCGTTATGCCCCGCCTCGCGCAGCGCCTGCGCCAGCGTTTCGGTGCGCGCGCGGGTGCCGCAATAGACGATGCCGGACTGTCCCTTGCGGGACTTGGCGAAGTCCATGATCTGGCGGCGGGGGCTGTCCTTGGCGGCAAAGGCAAGGTGGATGTTCGGCCGGTCGAAGCCGTGCAGGAAGCGTTCGGGCGCGGCGCCGTCGAACAGCTTCTCGATGATCTCGTCTTGGGTTTCCGCATCTGCAGTCGCTGTGAAGGCGGCCAGCGGCACATTCAGCGCGCTGCGCAATTCGCCAATGCGCAGGTAATCGGGGCGGAAATCATGGCCCCACTGGCTGACGCAATGCGCCTCGTCCACCGCAATCAGGCTGACATTGATCCGCCGTAGCATGCCCATGGCCGAACCGGCCGCCAGCCGCTCGGGCGCGATGTAGAGCAGCTTCAGCCGCCCGGCCTCGAGCGCCTCCCAGACTGCGGCGGTCTCTTCCTCGGTATTGCCGGAGGTCAGCGCCCCCGCCTCGACGCCGGCGGCCTTCAGGGCGCGGACCTGATCACGCATGAGCGCGATCAGCGGCGAGATGACCACTGTCACCCCCTCGCGCATCAGCGCGGGCAACTGGAAACAAAGCGATTTGCCGCCGCCCGTGGGCATGATGGCCAACACGTTCTGCCCGGAAGCCACGGCGCTGACGATATCCTCCTGCCCCGGACGGAAGGCATCGAATCCGAAGATATCCCTCAGAAGGGTGGCGGCGGAGGGCATGCGGGGTATCCTGTAGGTGGCGTTCGCTCTTACAGAAGTATTTTCACACTAAGATTCGGTGAACAAGTCCCGAGGCGCGTCAGGCGAAGCCGAAAATCACCGGCAGCACGTAGGCGCGCAGCGAAATCACGATGATCAGCGCGACAAGCGGCGCCAGATCCAGAGGCCGCGTATCGGGCAGGATGCTGCGGATCGGCTGGTAAATTGGCTCGAGCAGGCGGTTCAGCCCTTCCCAGATCTGGGCGACCAGCGGCTGGCGCAGGTTCAGCACCTGGAAATTGATCAGCCAGCTCATGATGATGTGAATGATCATCACGAAATAGACGATGCTGAGGATCAGTTGCAAAGGTCCGTAGATTGCCAGCATGTCATGCCATCCCTTGTATCAAGCTAGCCCCGAGTTAGGCCGCAGCGGCGCAAAGCGCAAGAGTGCAGGCAGGAATGGCTTGCCGCGCGGGCGCGGGCGCTGTCATACCGGGGCGGCGATTAGCGCAAGGTGCGGGGACGAGCATGGCAGCCATCAGCAAGAGACGCCGCATCTGGGGCTGGTTCTTTTTCGACTGGGCCAGTCAGCCCTATAACACCCTTCTGATCACCTTCATCTTTGCGCCTTACATGAACGAGCTGATCGGCGATGGCGCGCGGGCGCAGACGGTTTGGGCCTTCGGTATCGCGGCGGGCGGCGTCATCATCGCACTGGGCGCGCCGGTGCTGGGAGCGATGGCGGATCATTCGGGCGCGCGGCTGCGCTGGATCTGGGGGTTCTCGGTCATGTATGTCCTTGGTGCCTTCGGCATCTGGTGGGCCGCGCCGGGGGATCCGAACCTGCTCGTGATCCTTGGCTTTTTCGTGCTGGGCATGATCGGAATGGAGTTCGCCACGATCTTTACCAACTCGATGCTGCCCGACCTGGGTAGCGCGGAAGAGATCGGGCGGATTTCCGGAAGTGGCTGGGCGTTCGGGTATCTGGGCGGACTGGTGGCACTGCTGATCATGCTGCTTTTCTTCGCCGAAGGGGCGGGCACGGGCCGCACGCTGATCGGCCTTGCGCCGGCCTTTGGCCTCGATCCGGAGGCGCGCGAGGGCACGCGCTTTGTCGGGCCGCTGACAGGGATGTGGTATATCGTCTTCATGATCCCGTTCTTCTTGTGGGTGCGCGACCCGAGGCCGGTGCGCGTGGGCGCGGGCGCCGTGCGCCGCGCATTGGCCGAGGTGATCGGGACCATTCGCGCGCTGCCGCAGACGCCCTCGATGTTCTCCTACCTTGGCGCGTCGATGTTCTACCGCGATGCGCTGAACGGCATGTATTTCTTTGGCGGCATCTATGCCTCGGGCGTTCTGGGGTGGAGCGTGGTCGATGTGGGTGTCTTTGGCATCCTTGCGCTGATCTCGGGCGCCGTCTTTGCGGCGCTGGGCGGGCATGCGGATGACCGCTTTGGCCCCAAGGCGGTGATCGTGAGCGCCATACTGGTGCTGCTCTTTGTCGCCATCTCGATCGCGACCATATCGCGCGGATCGGTCTACGGCATTGCCGTGTCGCCGGGATCGGCCCTGCCGGATATCCTCTTCTACGGCTGCGGCATCCTGATCGGGGCGGCGGGCGGGGTTTTGCAATCTGCCAGCCGGTCGATGATGGTGCGGCAGGCGCGGACCGGGCAGATGGCGCAGTCTTTTGGGCTATACGGTCTGGCGGGCAAGGCGACGGCCTTTATCGCGCCGTCGCTGATCGGGATGGCCACGGCGGCCTCGGGCAGTCAGCAAATTGGCGTCAGTCCGCTGATCGGGCTTTTCGCATTGGGCCTGGTGCTGCTAGTCTGGGTGAAACCCCAAGGAGACCCATCCGAATGATGATCTATCTCAGGACCGTCGCCGTCATCCTCGGCCTTGCGGCACTGCCTGCCTTTGCCCAGGGCGTGCCCGCATCGATGCAGGGCAAGGAGGCCAAGCAATTCTTCGGTGCGGCCAAGGTCGGCTCGCGCCAGAATGCCGCGCCCTTCGGCAGCTATGCCAAGGGCTGCGTCGCGGGCGGCGTGCAACTGCCGCAGACCGGGCCCACGTGGCAGGCCATGCGCCTCAGCCGCAACCGTAACTGGGGCCACCCGCAACTGATTGATTTCATCGCGGACCTGTCGGGCAACATGCGGCAGGCAGGCTGGCCCGGAATCTACGTCGGCGATCTCAGCCAGCCGCGCGGTGGCCCGATGCTGACCGGGCACCGCTCGCACCAGATGGGCCTTGATGCCGATATTTGGCTGATGCAGCCCAGTCGCCTGAACCTGAGCATCCGCGAGCGGGAGAACCTGTCGGCCACCTCCATGCGGCGCGCGAACGGCGCCTATGTCAACTCCGGCTGGAGCCGCGGCCAGCACGAACTGGTCAAGGCTGCCGCCAGCGATCCGCGCGTTGCGCGCATTTTCATCTTTCCCGGCGCCAAGGTTCAGATGTGCAGCGACGAGACCGGAAACCGGGACTGGCTGCGCAAGGTCCGGCCTTGGTGGGGGCACCATTATCACATGCACGTCCGGCTTGCCTGCCCGGCGGGCGCCTCCGGCTGCATCGATCAGGATCCGATGCCACGCGGCGATGGCTGCGCCGATGCGCAGCAATGGGTGAACAACATCCTCAACCCGCCGCCGCCCGATCCGAACGCGCCCAAGCCCAAGCCGAGGCGTGAGCTGACCATGGCCGACCTGCCGCAGCAATGCGTGGGGGTTTTGCAGGCACAATAGGCAACCCCTATGGGCCGCAACCACATGGCGTGGAAAAAACTTGGGCCGCCACTGTATTTTGTTTTGACATGTGCGAAATCTGTGGCAACCTGTCCTTAGTTTTCAACAGCTGAAAGGAGGTGGTCCAGTGTCTACAGAGGTATTGGAGCGAGGTGTCGGAACAGTTTGGGAGAGCCGTGCCTAGGGCAGCCCCGAGGCATAGACGAACCTGAATTGGTGAGCCATCTAACCGGCCCGCCTCCGAAAAACTCTAGAGGGTCGTTCCACAAGCGGAGCGGCCCTTTTGCTTGCGGGCCTTCCTGTTTCGCGGCCCGCGCCCTAGATTAGGCGCATGTTGCGCATCACCGACACCATCGCCATCGAGGATTGGGAGCTGACCGAGCAGTTCATCCGCTCCAGCGGGCCGGGCGGGCAGAACGTCAACAAGACCTCCAGCGCGGTCGAGTTGCGGTTCGAGGCCGAACGCTCGCCCAACCTGCCCGATCCGGTCAAACGGCGGCTGCGGCGCCTGGCTGGACGGCGCTGGACCACCGAGGGCACGCTGGTCATCCAATGCGACGAGACGCGGCATCAGGCCCGAAACCGCGACATCGCGCGCGACCGTCTGGCCGAGCTAATCCGTAAGGCGGTCGAGAAGCCAAAGCGCCGCATTCCAACGCGCCCGACGCTGGGGAGCAAGAAGCGCCGCCTCAAGGCCAAGAAGGTGCAGGGCGAGAAGAAAGCGCTACGCGGCAAGGTCGAAGGCGAGGAGTAACGGCAAAACGCGCGTTTTCCCGCCTGAAATCCGGCCGGATTTCAGCGCCTGGGCATCACGATGCGCCAGATATTTGTGGCCCGTCCCGCCGTTCCTATATATCCCCCAAGGCAAACATGCGAAGGAGCGGACATGACGAACACCCTCTATCAGGGCGATTTGCCGGACGGGCTGGATCTGGGCCCCGTCGTGGCCGTCGATTGCGAGACGATGGGCCTGAGCCCGCATCGTGACCGGCTTTGCGTGATCCAGATGTCGGGCGGCGATGGCAATGCCCATCTGGTGCAGGTCGCCAAGGGCCAGACCGAGGCGCCGAACCTTTGCGACATGCTGACCAATCCTGACGTGCTCAAGCTGTTTCACTTTGGCCGGTTCGACATCGCCGCGATGCAGAACGCCTTTGGCGCCGTCACCGCGCCCGTCTACTGCACCAAAATCGCCAGCAAGCTGATCCGCACCTACACGGACCGGCATGGCCTGAAATACCTGCTGCAGGAACTGCTGAATGTCGACATCTCCAAGCAGCAGCAAAGCAGCGATTGGGGCGCGCCGCAGCTGACCGAGGCTCAGCTGGATTATGCAGCATCCGACGTTCTTTACCTGCACCGTCTGCGCGAGGCGCTGAACAAGCGGCTGGAGCGTGAGGGGCGGATGGACCTGGCGCAGGCCTGCTTTGATTTTCTGCCCACCCGCGCGGCGCTTGATCTGGCGGGCTGGCCCGAACAGGATATCTTTTCACATTGATCCGCCGGGGCGACAATTTTCACACGCGTCTGGTCAACTGGGCCAAGATCATCCTGCCGCTCGTCGCGCTGGGACTGCTCTCGACCGTGTTCCTCTTGTCACAGAAGGCCGATATCGGCGACACGATCCCCTATGCGGATGTCGACCTCGTGCGGCGCGCGCAAGATCAGGGCGCGACCAATCCCAGCTTTGCAGGCATGGCGGTGGGGGGGGAGGAAATCTCGTTCCGCGCCGCCACGGTCCGGCCGGACCCCGAGGATCGTGACAGGGTGCTGGCCGAAAATGCGGCGGCATCGCTGCGCCTGAATGGCGGCGGCGTCGTCGATATTGCCGCGCTGCGGGGTGAGGCCAATCAGAGCCTCATGACCGCCCGGCTGGAGGGGGAGGTGCATGTCACCACAACCACAGGCTACGATATCCAAACCGAGGCGATCGATACCCGCCTCGATACCCTGTTTGCCGAAACGCCCGGCCCGGTCAGTGGCACCGGCCCGCCGGGCGCGCTGAATGCGGGGCGCATGATCCTGACCTCCGATCCGGTAACCGGCGCTGCACATTTGCAGTTCACGGACGGGGTCAAGCTGATATACAACCCCGCAAAGCCGAAGGATTGAGTTACGTGTCACGCTTTGTTCAAGCCACACTCTTCGTGCTGCTGATAGCCCTTGGCGGTACGGCAGAGGCGCAGGGGATGCAGGTTGCCTTCGGCAGTGCTGCGGAGGAGGGCGATCTGCCGGTCGAGGTGACCGCCGAGAATCTAGACGTCAATCAGAATGACGGGACAGCGGTTTTCACCGGTGATGTTATCGTCGGTCAAGGGCAAATGCGTCTGTCGGCGCCGCGGGTTCTGGTCGTCTATCTGGCCGATCGCAGCGGAATCGCAAGCCTGCAGGCCACGGGCGGCGTAACCTTGGTCAGCGGCGAGGACGCGGCCGAGGCGGCGCAGGCGGATTACGATGTGCAGACCGGCATGATCGAGATGGAAGGCGACGTCTTGCTGGTCCAGGGGCCGGCGGCGCTGACCGCGGACCGGATGTCGGTCGATACGGTGGCGGGCACGGCGCGCATGAACGGACGGGTCAGCACCGTGCTGCAACCCGAGTCGTCCCAGTGACCAAGCCTGATCTGGACATCGCGAGCGACACTGATCCCGTGCGCCTGGAGGATGGCGGGCTGGTGGTCCGCAACCTGCGCAAAAGCTACAAGAAACGCACCGTCATTCGGGACGTGTCGCTGCACCTGCGCCAGGGCGAGGTTGCGGCCCTCCTGGGGCCGAACGGGTCGGGCAAGACCACGACCTTCTACGCGATTGCCGGTCTGATCTATCCAGAGGGCGGGCATGTGGGCATCGACGGGCGCGACGTGACGAACCTGCCCATGTATCGCCGGGCCAAGCTGGGCGTTGGCTATCTGCCGCAGGAAATGTCGATCTTCCGCGGGCTGTCGGTCGAAGATAACATCATGGCAATCCTCGATATTTCCGTTCCCGATGCTCATACAAGGCGCGAACGCCTCGAAGAGCTTCTGGCCGAATTCTCGGTCGAGCATCTGCGCCGCGCGCCCGCGCTGGCCTTGTCGGGCGGTGAGCGGCGGCGCGTCGAAATCGCGCGCTGCCTCGCGGCCAATCCGAAATACCTGCTGCTGGACGAGCCCTTTGCCGGCGTCGATCCGATCAGCGTTGGCGATATTCGCCATCTTGTGGCTGACCTGAAGAAGCGGGGCATCGGCGTGCTGATCACCGATCACAACGTCCGCGAAACGCTTGAGATCGTCGACCGGGCCTATATTCTGCATGACGGCAAGGTGCTGATGTCGGGCACCCCCGAAGAGGTCGTCGCCAACGAGAATGTGCGCCGCGTCTATCTGGGCGAGAACTTTCGCATTTCGTGAAATCAGTCGGCAGATTCCGCCGGCGCCGCGCCGATCATCATTGACAACAGCGGCCGAAAGGGCGTCAATTGAGGGATGATGTTTCCAGAATTCAAACGCCACGCAGCATCGGACGTGCGTTGAAATCGTTAACGAAATATCAATTTTCAGCAGCCCTTCCTGGCCGTCCGAGGGGCGTTTCGACGCTTTGGGCCTGGAGAGGCACGCCTTTTTGAAGGAGAGACCATGCGCTATCAAATCACTGGCAAACAGATCGATATTGGCGAGGCCCTGCAAACCCATGTGCGAACCGAACTAGGCGAGGCTGTGGCAAAATATGCCGAGCGTCCGACCAGTGCGAATGTGATCTTTTCGAAAAGCGCCAGCGAATTTGCCTGCGAGATTATCGTCCACCTGTCGACCGGCCTGACCGCGCAGGCAACGGGAAAGGCACACGAGATCTACTCCGCATTCGACGCCGCACGCGAGAAAATGGAGAAGCAGCTGCGCCGCTACAAGCGCCGGTTGAAAGACCACCACAAGGAACGCGCGCAGCCGGTTGAACTCTCGGGGGGCTCCTCGTATATCCTCGCGTCAGAAGCCGAAGGGGGGGAATCAGAGCCCGATAGCCTTCAGCCCATCATCGTCGCCGAAATGGAGGCGCAGATCCCGTCCCTCTCCGTTGGTGAGGCCGTGATGCAGATGGAGCTGGCAGGGGCCCCCGTCCTGGTGTTTCGCAACGAGGCAAAAAGCGGGTTGAATGTGGTCTACCGCCGCGATGACGGCAATATAGGGTGGATCGATCCGTAAAATCTGGCCGGGCTGCGAAAGCGACCTTGGCCGTCGGAGCAGTGAATGGACATACCCATGATCCTGAAACCCGGGGCCGTGCGCGTGCTTGGTGCGGCATCCAGCAAAAAGCGGCTGATGCATGAATTGGGCGATATCGCCCACGCCGTCTATGGCGTGGACGCTCATGCCGCCGTCGAAGCGCTGCAAGAGCGCGAGTCGCTGGGGCCGACCGGCGTGGGCCACGGTGTGGCCCTGCCGCATGCACGGCTGGACGATCTCGACCAGGTCGTCGGTGTGCTCGTGCTGCTCGACACGCCGATCAATTTCGACGCGATCGACCGCCAGCCCGTCGATCTGGCCTTTGCCCTCTTTGCGCCCAAGGAGGCCGGGGTCGAGCATCTGAAGGCGCTCGCGCTGGTGTCGCGCACGTTGCGCGATGCCCAGCTTTGCGCCAAGTTGCGGGGCAATCCCGATCCGGCGACGCTCTACACGATTGTAACCGAAGCGCAGTCGATCCTCGCCGCGTGACGCGGCGGGGGTCTTAGCGCCAGCGATCCCAACCGAACAAGATGTAGTCGCGCTGATAGATGTCGGCGACGAGCGTTTCGATATCGTCGTCATAGACGTCCGCCAGCGCATAGGGGGTGTCGTCTTGCACGGCTGCGATCGGCGCCGCGCCGGGATAACCCACCTGCTTGGCCAGCGCGCCCAGTTGCAACGGCATTTCATCTTCGCGGATCAACATGTCGGGCAGGGCGAATTGCGCCATGCCTTGCAGGATCGCGGCTTGCGTCGCCCAGTTAGCATCCACTCGCACGCTGGTCTGGCCGCGCAGGTTGGCGCGTAGAAACTCTAGGAACGCGGTAAAAGCCATGTAATGCGCGCGCCGGTCATAGCTCGCGTCCGGGCCGCTGCCGGGGATCGGCAGCTTGTGAAAATTGCGCAGAACGCGCCGGATTTCACCAAGGCAGCCGGGGCCGGGATGCAGGATGCGATGGCAGAAGGCGGCATGGGCGCGCGCCGCCGGGTGGCGCAGCACGGTAAAGCTGCGATGGCCCTTGGCCTGCCGCATCCACTGGCGCAGGCCCTTCTGGTTCATCTTGGTGTGCAGCGCCTCGGGCGCGACATCGTCCAGCGCGGCCATCCACGCCATCACTTCGGCCTCGGGGCCGGATTTGATCGGCATGTAGATCAGGGGCGCGCGATACGCGACGACATGGGACGGCACGGCGGGCCCCCGGCGCGGCTCGAATTCTGGGGTCCGGGTGAGGTTGAACCGGTCGAGGCCCGATAGCGCGTCAGCCATCTCGTCGAAATTCGCGACCTTCTCCGACAGCGGCTCGGGGTTCTGGATCTTGAGCGTGTCGCCCAAGACCTCCAGCGCCTCGTCGGCGCCCAGATAGAGGGCAAGGCCATTGATGATCTCAAGCTCGTTCAGGTCTTCGTAAGAGATGTAGAATGCGGCCTGCCCGGTCTTTTGCAAGGTGTTCTGCACTTTCAGCTGGAACGCCTGCAGATCTGTCACGTGCCGCTCGAATTCCTCAGCGTCGAAAGTCGCCTTGGCATCCTTGCGGCGCTTGACGTTGGTCAGCTTCCACTGGCCGGTTTCCTGCGCGATTTTCCAGCTGACATAGCTTTCGGCGGGGTTGCGCGTCAGCACGATCTTGGCGCAGCGCGGATCGTTCAGGCAGATCTCTATCGCGCGGGGATCGTGATCGTGAAAAAGGCGAAAGCCTCCCATCCCCGCCGAGCGGTCGCGAATGGTTTCGATCAGCCGCGCGGGATCGCCCTCGCGCATGGCCTGGGTGATGCCCAGGATCTCGGTCCGGTTGGGATAGCCGATAAAGGCGGGATTGAATGCCTCGCCGTGGCACTCAAAGCTATGAAAGGCGTTCAGATGCGATTCCAGCAGGTTGGAGCCCGTGCGCATTTCGGCCAGCACGACGAAATAGTCGAAATCGGGCATGGACTACCGCACCAGATAAGGCTTGCGCGCGCGCATGGGCGCCTCGTGCATATCATGGGCAACGGGGAAATTGCCCATCAGATAAGGGTGCATTCCCTGGTTCTTGAGGTTCTGCAGGAACTGGCCGAAGCCGCTCAGGTCGACCATCTTTGGCACCTCCGACAGGCCGCGCTGTTGATGTTGCGGCCCGATTTCGTCAATGATCGTCTGCAGGGGCTCCATCGGGGCCTCGATGAACTCGGCCATGGTCCAGATGCGCACGCGCGCCTTGGTCCAGCTGGAGCGCAGGATTTCGAGGTTCTTCGACTCGATCTGTTGCAGCCGGGCGGCCTCGCGTCGGATATCGATGAAATTGCCGTTTGACTGGAAAAGCGGGATCGCCCAAGCGCCGGAGATGACGGAGATCTGCGCATTGGGGTCCTTGGCGATATGCCAGTTGATCTTCTGATTGTCGCGCGGGCTGAACTGAAAGCACTGATGTTCGCCGCGGGTGTTCCAGATCAGGCTGGCCAGAAAGGCGTGCGGGTTGTAGTCGCGCAGTGCTGCACTGTCGCAAAGCGCGCCATTGATGACCGTCGCGCCTTCACCGAATTCCGCGCGCTCGGGCGCGTAGAGATGGCCGTGCACACGCGCGCCCGTCGCCCGTGCCAACCACGGCTCGAAATTCTCGAAAAGCTCGGCAAAGCCGTGAAAGACGGAGTATTTGGCCGAGGTCAGCCCATTTTCGCGTGTTTCAACCGGAAAGCGGCTTTGCATATAAAGGCCGGGCCGGCCGCGCGTGCGCCTCTCGACCGCCTTGGAAAAGATGCGGTCGATCTTGCCCGGGTTCGGCTCGGTTCGTTTCATCGCGCCCGCCTCGTCGGTGAGGAAGGCGTCATAGAGGCGGTTGGCGCGGGGCCAGATCTTGCGCACGACAAAGCAGTCCGACCGGCGCAGAAGCTGCAGGTGGTCGTCGTAGAAGATATGAGGTTTGCCCTGATAGTCGAATTTCGACAGCGTCAGCGAGCGGCTTTCGATCTGGCGCGAATACTGCCGCGCTAGGGTCTGGAAATAGCTCTCGTCCGGGATCCAAACCTTGGAGAAATAGCGGTCATAGGTCGGGCGCTCGGGGTCGGTCAGGATGGCCGACAGGGTCTGCCGTGTGAGGCACCACCACTGGCTACCCATATGGGGGACGATACCGCCGGGAATACGGCGCTTCATCCCTAGTTTGCGCTGCAAGGCGACATAGCGATCAAAAAGATAGCGGTGCCGGCGCCACGAAAAGGGAAAGCGCAGCGTGAACCGCTCGGCATCCAGGCCGCCGATCGTCCACGGCACATCCGCCGTCGTCGCGCTTTCGATGAAGTCGGTATGTGGGCGGGCTGCGAGGTAGTCGATCAACTCCTGCACCGGGCGCAGTGGCAGGCACGAGCCGGAGGCGAGGTACACATGCCGAACCTGCGGAAACTCCTCCAGCATCAACTCGGCGGCGCTTTGCGACGCCGCGACCAACCCCCAGGTGCCCCATTCACAGCGATGGCGCGTGGAGAAGCGCACGTCTGGCAGATCGGCCAGCGCGCTTTGAAAACTGCGAAAGGTCTTGGCGGGGACGGAAACGTCGACATGGATCACCAGCGGACAACCGACGGCGGACCAATGGCGGGCCACCTGTTCGGCCCGGCCAAGGGCTGTGTGGACCAGCATGACGATACCGACGCTCATCCCGAAAGTGCCCCTGCTGCCCTGGCTGCTGCGGTCATGCCCAGTTCCCCTTGGACATCAGGCCCAGAATTTCCAATTGCCGCCAATTTATATACTTTTCCGACCATTTGCACCAAAGGTCTGGCTGGTCGGACATGTTTTCCATGTAGGCCTTGTATTCCAGTGACGCGCGGTAATGTTGTTTGCGCTGCATCTCCTCCTCGGCCTTCTGGGTGAAGGTATCCAGAAACTTGGCATGAAGCAGCACACCGCTGGCCGTCTCGCCGCCCCATTCGTCGTAGACAAGGTTCAACCCGCGCGGCAGCAGCATATGGGTCGAGCTGATATACGCGTAGCGCCGGTTCCACTTGACCAGCGGGATCTTGTTGAGTGCGGGCGCCTTTTTGGGTTGATCGGCAAAGAAGACGCGGGCGCGCGGCCCGCCCTGAATCCACAGGTTGCCGAACATGTGGTTCTTTTCGATCATGTAATTGCCCGGATCGAACCATGAGGCGATTTCCAGCGGGTTCTGCCCGCGGCGATAGGGCACCGCATCCAGCCGCCCCTTGGGATACATGTCCAGCAGCATCGCGCCAAAGCTGCGCACGTTCGAGCCATCCAGCCAGTCGGTCAGCGCCCGGATGGGGCGTGTGTCGCAGAAGGGATAGACGAACAGCTCGTCCGGATCGACGACAAGGGTCCAGTGGTCATGGCCGTATTTCGATTGCAGACGGTTCAGCCAGTCGACGCCAAAGCGCGCGTTCCTGTAACTGCCGGTGGTGTGCCACAGTGACACGTCCGGCTGGTCGGCCAGGTAATCGCCGCTGCCATCGCTGCTGTCATTGTCCACGATCAGGAAATGATCGACGCCCATATCGCGGTAGTAATCGAGGAAATAAGGCAGGCGGACATTCTCGTCCCGCAGGGTCGAGAAGAGCATGACGTCCCCGGCGGCAATCTGCGCGGTGCGATCGACGACGGGACGCAGGGACAGCCCCTTGCGCAGGGACCGCGCCTTGGCATGTTTGCGCCGCAGACGCATCCGGTAGGATTGCACGATACTCAAACTGGCTGTCCCCTGAGCCTTGCCCCAAGCGCAGCATAGAGGCGGGGGGTTAAGGTTCTGTTGCCTTGCGTCCAGCCCCCCTCGCGCGCGCAGAGCAAACGATAAGCTGTTGGGCCGCTTGGGTAAACTGTTATTGCGCCGCTCACAGCCACATCCCGCGCGACATCAGCCCCATCGATTCCAGCTGGCGCCAGCCCAGATACCGGGTGGAGCCGGGGCACCACAGGTCCGGGTCCTCCGTTAGGTTGTCATAGTAGTCCGCGTAGAGATCCGAATTGGCAAAATGCTCGCGCCGCTCTTTCTCTTCGACCGATTTCTGCGGAGCCATGTGTAGGAACTTGGTATGGAGCAGCACGCCGCTGGTCCATTCGCCCCCCGCCTCGTCATAGACTTGGTTCAGCCGCCGGGGCAGGGCCGAATGGGCCGAGCTGACATAGGCATAGCCGCGGCGCCATCTGACCAGGGGCACCTTTCCCATCGTGGGCGCGCGGCGCGGGTCCTGGCCAAAGAAGACGCGGGCGCGCGGGCCGCCTTGGATCCATAGGTTCTGCAGGCGATCCTGCTTTTGAATCATGTAGTTGCCAGCGTCGAACCATTGCAGCGCGTGGCATGGATCCTGCCCGGCGGCATAGGGCGCGGTGCTGAGCGGCCCCTTGGGATACATGTCCAGCATGAGCGCGCCGAAGGACACCGTGCCGCGCCGGTCCAACCATTCGGTAAGAGCCGGAAGGGGCCGTGTGTCGTGAAACGGATAGATGAGCAATTCGTCCGCGTCGGCGGTCAGGCACCAATGGCCGTGCCCGTGGCGCATTTGCAGCCACGTCAGCCAATCGACCCCGAAGCGGGACAAACGGTAGCTGTGCGGCGTCCGCCAAACCGAGACATCGGGCTGCGCGGCGAGGTAGGCGCGCGTCCCGTCATCCGAGTCATTGTCTACGATCAGGAAATGATCGACGCCCAGTTTCCGGTGATGCTCCAGCCAATAAGGCAGGCGGACGATCTCGTTCCGGACGGTGGAAAACCCAAGGATTGCGCCCGGCCTGATCTGCGCCGTCCGGTCTGCCACCGCGCTCATCTGGCGGCGCTTGCGATAGCTGCGCCAAAGAAGGCGCCGCCGTTTCCAGCGCAGGCGATAGGCCATGCCCAGCTCTGCCGCGGCGTCCCTGATCTGCGCGCTGCCGGTCATCCGCTCTCCGCCCCGTTTGCCGGCGCAGAATCGCGCCTATTTTTCGTAATGTCCAGTTCCGTGCCAGCGCCAGGCATCCGCGATCATGCGGTCCATCGTGCTGCGATGCGCGCTCCAGCCCAGCTCGGCCTCGGCACGGGTCGAGCCTGAGACCAGCTTGGTGCAGTCGCCGGGGCGGCGCGGCCCCTCGATCACCGGCACGTCGCGATTGGTGACAGCGCCCGCATGGCCGATCACGTCTCGCACTGAAAACCCCGACCCGGTGCCGAGGTTGAAGACCCGGCTCGGCTTGCCGTCCTCAAGCCATTTGAGGCCCAGCACATGCGCATCAACCAGATCGCAGACATGCACGTAATCGCGGATGCAGGTGCCGTCGGGCGTGTCGTAATCGGTGCCGAAAATGGTCAGCGCGTCCCGCTTGCCCTGAATGGCGTCCAGCATCAGCGGCACAAGATGTGTCTCGGGCTGGTGAAATTCGCCCACCTCGGCCTCGGGGTCGGCGCCCGCGACATTGAAGTAGCGAAAAATCACATGACGCAGCCCATAGGCGATTTCGAAGTCGCGTAGCATATCCTCGATCGCGCGTTTCGACGCGCCATAGGCGTTGATCGGGTGCTGGGCGCAGTCCTCGTCCAGCACGACATTGTCCTGATCGCCATACGTCGCGCAGGTCGAACTGAGGACGAAATCGAGGCAGCGCGCGTGGACCGCCGCCTCCATCAGGGTCAGCGAGCCGGCGACATTGTTACGCCAGTAGACCTCGGGGATGCGCATGGACTCGCCCACCTGGCTGAGGGCGGCGAAATGCATGACGGCGGCGGGATTGTAGGCGGCAAAGACCTGATCTAGCCGCGCGCGATCCGTCAGCTCGCCCTGTTCGAACGGCCCGAACCTGACCGCGTCGGCCCAGCCGGTGCTGAGATTGTCGTAGGTGACGGGGGTATAGCCCGCCGCCCTCAGCGCCTTGCACGCATGGCTGCCGATATAGCCCGCGCCGCCCGTCACCAGAATGTTCGTCACGCCACGTCCCGCCGCAAACTCACTGCGCGGATTTCGCCGCGCTGACCATGTCGTAAAGGAAATTCTGCAGATCGTCACGCAGGTCGTCGCGCGCAAGGGCAAAGGCGACCGTCGCCTGAAGGAAGCCCGCCTTGGAGCCGCAATCATAACGATGCCCCTTGAAGCGGTAGCCATAGACCTCTTCGCCCTCGTTGCGGGCATCGGCGATGGCATCGGTCAACTGGATCTCACCGCCAGCCCCCACCGTTTTCTTGTTCAACATCTGCAGAACGGTCGGTGTCAGGATATAGCGTCCGATGACGGCAAGGTTCGAGGGCTGCGTTCCGAAGGCGGGCTTCTCGACCATGCCCTTGGTCGAGACCAGCGCACCCATATCCTCTTTGATATCGAGGATGCCGTAGGACGACGCCTTGTTGTCGGGCACTTCCATCGCGGCGACGATATTGCTCTGCGTTTCCTCGAAGGCCTCGACCATCTGTTGCAGGCAAGGCTTTTCGGCCGCGATGACATCGTCGGGCAGGATGACGGCAAACGGCTCGTTCCCGATAAGGCGGCGGGCGCACCAGACTGCGTGGCCAAGGCCCAGTGGCTTGTGCTGGCGGATATATGCGATCTCGCCGGAGTCCATATTGGTGGTTTTCAGGATCTCCAGCAACTCGGTCTTGCCCTTCTTGCGCAATTCCTGCTCAAGCTGGGGCGCATTGTCGAAATAATCCTCAAGCGCACCCTTGCCGCGTGATGTCACAAAGATGAATTCCTTGATCCCGGCCGCGCGCGCCTCATCGATGGCGTATTGCACCAGCGGACGATCGACCAGCGTCATGATTTCCTTGGGAACGGATTTGGTCGCCGGCAGAAATCTGGTTCCCATACCCGCAACCGGAAAGATAGCTTTCGTCACTTTTTTCCGCATGGCCTGCCTCTCGCAATCGTATTTTTGCATATGTTTACACACAATTCGGGGCCGCGCACTGATCGGCCGTTAATTCCGCGCGGATTATCGCGCAAGCGGGCATTTTTTTCATGACTGCGGCTTGGAAACCACTGTTGCAAGGGGTGGATCAGGGGCGTTTCAGGACCACGTCCGGCGCATAGGCGATGAAGAACGGGTTCGCATATCCGTCCTTGCCGTAGGTCAGCGGCGCGTGATCGTCGAAGCGCACGACGCGCCCGCCCGCACCAGCCAGTATGGCGTGGCCCGCGGCCGTGTCCCATTCCATCGTGCGTCCGACGCGGGGGTAGATATCGGCCTCGCCCGTGGCGACGAGGCAGAATTTCAAAGAGCTTCCGGCGCTCTTCATGTCCTTGACGCTGTACTTTGCGATGTAATCATCGGTGGCCTGATCGCGGTGCGATTTCGACGCGACGACCATCAGCGAATCATTATCGGGCGCCGAGACATGGATGGGCGTCAGTGTGCCCACCTTGTCCTTGTCCAGCGGGCCGGTTTCCTCGACCGACGTGCCATCGGCCTGGGTGTAGAACATGCGCCCCTTGGCGGGGGCATAGACGACACCGCGGGTCGGCGTGCCATTCTCGACCAGCGCGATGTTGACGGTGAAATCGCCACGGCGATGGATGAATTCCTTGGTTCCGTCCAGCGGATCGACGATGAGGAACGTGTCGGCCCGCGCACTATGCGAGGCGGCTTGCTCTTCGGTGACAAGGGTCACGTCCGGAAACGCCGCCCGCAGCCCGGCCGAGATCAGCGCATCGGCGGCCTCGTCCGCGGCGGTGACGGGGCTGTCGTCGGATTTGGATTTCACCTCGAAATCATCCTGGCCATAGATCTGCATGATCGCGTCCCCGGCCTCGAGGGCGAGGCGGCGCATCTGCGTGGTCAGTTCGGCATAGTCCAAGGCGAAATCTCCTGCGTTTCTGGGCAAAGCAACGCGGTGTTGCGGGAAGGGGCCGCGCCCCTTATGGTCCTCGGCTAACGGAACGGCAAGAAGTCCGTGGCATGATGGCAAGATCACCAGCGCAGGAGCAGGCGCGATGTTTCAACAGATACGGCGGCGCTCGAAACTGCAATCGGCGGTTTCGATCCTCGAGCTGATATATCATGCGACGGTCCGCGAAGTGCGCAAGACGCATGGCAATGCCCTGATGGCCGTCGGGCTGAACATCATGCAAACGCTGGTCTTTCTTGCCGCCTTCTACGTCATGTTCACGGTTCTGGGTCTGCGCGGGGCCGCCCTGCGGGGCGATTTCCTACTCTACATCATGTCGGGCATTTTCCTGTTCCTGACCCATGTCAAGACGCTCGGCGCCGTTGTCGGGGCCGAAGGGCCGTCTTCTCCGATGATGAAACATGCGCCGATGACAACCGCCATTTCGATCACCTCGGCTGCGCTGGGCGCGCTCTATGTCCAGATCTTTACCATGGCGCTGATCCTGTTTGCGTATCATGTCGCCGTGACGCCGTTCGAGGTGGAATACCCGTTTCCAGCCATGGGAATGCTGCTGCTGGCCTGGTTCACCGGCGCCTCCATCGGCCTTGTCCTGCTGTCGATCAAGCCGTGGTTTCCCACCTTCGTCGGCACCTTTACCACGGTCTACCAGCGGGCCAACATGATCGCCTCGGGCAAGATGTTCGTCGCCAACATGCTGCCGGGCTACATGCTGCGCATGTTCGACTGGAACCCGCTTTTTCACACCATTGACCAGGCGCGCGGTTTCGTTTTCGTGAATTATTCGCCGCATAATTCCAACATTACCTACCCGATCGTCGTGGCGCTCACGCTTACGATGATCGGGCTCATGGGCGAATTCTACACGCGCCGCCACGCCTCGCAGAGCTGGGACGCGCGGCGCTGAGCGCCGGTTCATCCCGCGTCGCGCACCGCTGCGGCAATGGTCTCGACCACGTCGCGCAGCATGGACTCGTCCTCGCATTCCGCCATAACGCGGATCAGCGGCTCGGTCCCCGACGCGCGGATCAGCAGGCGGCCCTTGCCATCCAGGCGCTTTTCCTGCGTGTCGATCACGGATTGGACGCCCGCATCTGCCAGCGGCGCGGCACCGGCGCTCAGCTTGACGTTTTCCAATAGCTGCGGCACCCGCTCGAAGCTGTGCAAGAGGGCGCTGGCGGGCTGGCCACTGCTGACCATCGCCGCCAGGAAATGCAGCCCGGCAACCAGGCCATCGCCGGTGGTGGCGTAATCGCTCATCACGATATGGCCCGACTGCTCGCCGCCAAGGTTGAAGCCGCCAGCGCGCATCCGCTCCACCACGTGGCGGTCGCCGACCTTGGTGCGCTCCAGCGCAACGCCGATCCCGTCCAGATACCGCTCCAGCCCCAGGTTGGACATCACCGTCGCCACCAGCGCGCCGCCGGCCAGCGTGCCCGCCTCGGCCCCGAGGCGCGCGAAAAGGGCCATGATCTGATCGCCATCGGCGACGCGCCCCATCTCGTCGATCAGCACGATCCGGTCCGCATCGCCATCAAGGCAAATCCCCAGATCGGCGCCGTGGCGGCGCACCGCCTCCGCCGCCGTCTCGGGCGAGGTGGAGCCGCAGGAGAGGTTGATGTTATAGCCATCGGGTGCGGTGCCGACGGTGATGACGTCTGCGCCCAGCTCCCACAGGACTTCGGGCGCAACCTTGTAGGCGGCGCCGTTGGCGCAATCGACCACCACCTTGAGCCCGGTCAGCCGCGTGGTGCGTGCAATCGTCGTCTTGGCATATTCGACATAGCGGCCCTGTCCGTCATCGATCCGCCTGGCGCGGCCGATATTCATCGGCTTGGCGGGCTGGATTTCCTCACTCAGGATCCGCTCGATATCGGCCTCGGACGCGTCGTCCAGCTTGAACCCGTCGGGGCCAAAGAACTTGATCCCGTTATCGTGATGGGGATTGTGGCTGGCCGAGATCATGATGCCCAGATCCGCCCGCATCGAGCGGGTCAAAAACGCCACCGCGGGCGTCGGCACCGGCCCCAGAAGCAGAACGTTCATGCCGGTCGAGGTCAGCCCTGCCGTCAGCGCGTTTTCCAGCATATAGCCCGAGCGGCGCGTATCCTTGCCGATGACGACGCGGTGCACATTCATGCCGTCACGGCGAAAATGCCGGCCGGCCGCCGCGCCGACGCGCAGGGCCATGTCGGCAGTCATGGGATAGGTGTTGGCGGTGCCGCGAATGCCGTCGGTGCCGAAAATCTTGCGCGTCATGATGCCTCTTGCCGTTGCCTGCAGAATGCCGATACGCCCGCCGCGAATGTCGGGCTGGGCGGGGTATAGCCGTCCTGCGCGCTCAAGGCGAGTGTGCGTGTTGCCAACGGGGCGCGAGACAGGCAGAACCGCGCCATTGCCCAAACAAGGCCAAATTAGATGATGTCCGAACGCCATGATACCCTTGTACTGCGCTGGGCCTGGGCGCTGACGGTGCTGACCGCGCTGGTGCTCTGTGTCACCACGCTCAGCCCGGGCATGCCCAGCGTGGGCCCGCCGGGCAGTGACAAGTGGCAGCATTTCGCCGGTTTTGCGCTGTTGGCGCTACCGCTTGGCTATGCACGCCCGGCCTGGGGGTGGCGCATCGTGCTCGGGGTCGCGGTCTTTGGCGGGATGATCGAACTCGTTCAACCCCATGTCGGGCGGGATGCCGAGTGGGGCGACCTGGCCGCTGACACGATCGGAGCAGCCGTCGGCATCTTTGCCGCACGCCTGCTGCCCCGTCAGCTCTGAACCAGTGTGACGCCGGCCGCGCGCATCCCTCCCAGCGCCGCATCCATCGAGCCGCCTGCATCGATCCCGCGGCTGAGCGCCGTCTCGACGCGCACGTCGTAGCTCAGCCCCGCCGCGTCCACCGCCGAGAAGTTGACGCAGAAATCCAGCGCCAGCCCCACCATCGTCAGCGCAGTGATCCCGCGCGTCTGCAGATAGCCATGCAGGCCCGTGGGCGTGCGGTGGTCATTCTCGAAAAAGGCGGAATAGCTGTCGATCGCCGGATTGTACCCCTTGCGAAGGATCAGATCCGCCTTGTCCGTGTCGAGGCCCGCATGAAACCGCGCACCCTCGCTGCCCTGCACACAGTGATCGGGCCACAGCACCTGCTGGCCATACGGCATCTCGATGACATCCATCGGCGCGGCGCCCGGATGGCTGGAGGCGAAGGAGGAATGCCCCTTCGGGTGCCAGTCCTGGGTCAGGATTACCGCATCGAACTGGGCCATGCGCGCATTGATCCCCTCGACAATGGTATCGCCGCCCGTCACGGCCAGCGCGCCGCCGGGGCAAAAATCCAGCTGCATGTCGATCACGATCAGGGCGTGGGTCATGGCGGCCTCCTTACTGGCCTTTATCGGTAGGTGCAGGCAAGGCCTGCGTCAACATCGCGCCTCTTGCCGCCCGCCCCGCTTGGGCCTAAACCGACCCGCATGTATACCATCGCTGCACTCTATCACTTCTGCCGCCTCGCCGATCCTGCGACCTTGCAGGGACCGCTGCTTGAGCTTTGCCGCGCGAATGGCATCACCGGCTCGCTCATCCTGGCCGAGGAGGGTGTCAACGGCACCATCGCCGGGCCGCGCGCCGGTATCGATGCCGTTCTGGCTCATCTGCGCGCCTGGCCCGGGTGCGAGACGCTCGAGCACAAGGAAAGCACCAGCGCGGCGCAGCCCTTCGGCAGGCTCAAGGTGCGCATCAAGCGCGAGATCGTCACGATGGGCCAGCCCGGCGTCGATCCGCGCGCCCGCGCCGGACATTACGTCGCGCCCGAGGACTGGAATCAGTTGATCGCGCAACCCGACGTCGCGGTGATCGACACGCGCAACGATTACGAAGTCGCTATCGGCACCTTTCAGGGCGCCGTCGATCCCGAAACCGCCAGCTTTCGCGACTTTCCCGCGTGGTGGGAGGCGAACAGGCACCGTTTTCACAACAAGCGGATCGCGATGTTCTGCACCGGCGGCATCCGCTGCGAGAAATCGACGAACTACCTGCTGGGTCAAGGGGTCGAGGATGTCTATCACCTGAAGGGCGGCGTCCTGAAATATCTCGAAGAGGTGCCACAGGATCAAAGCACCTGGCAGGGAGACTGCTTTGTCTTTGACGGGCGCGTCTCGGTCGGCCACGGCCTTGCCGTGGGGCCGCACTTGCTCTGCCACGCCTGCCGCCGCCCGATCCTGCCCGAGGACATGAAACGCCCCGAATACGAGCAGGGCGTCGCCTGCCATCAGTGCGCCGCTGAGACGACCAAGGCGGACAAGGCCCGCTTTCGCGAGCGGCAAAAGCAGATCGCCCTCGCCGAGGCGCGCGGCGAGCGCCACATGCTGAATATCCCCGGCCAAGAGGGCTGAGGCGGCACTGGCGCGCGCGCCTGCCGTTCACCGTTTCAGAAATACTCGTTCCCCGGATAGCAAAAACCGGCGACGCCCTGATCGGGGCGCGCCGGTTCACACTCAAGTCTTGCTACCGCTTTGCGGTGAATTCGCGGCGGCCCCCAGGGAGGAGGAGAGGGGCCGCCGCCATGACCGGATACCTTCGGGAGGAGGAGTGAGGCATCCGGATCCGGTGTCGCCCGCGCGCCGCGCGGGGCGAAAATCTTAGCCCTGGTGGCGCGTGCCGTAGACCGCCTGCCAAGCGTGGCTGGGGATGGTCGAGCGGCTCAGGCCCAAGTCGGCCAGCTCATGATCGGTCAGGCCCGACAGTGCGTTGACCGTCTGGCGGTACGAGCGGCGGCGTGCCACCTTGTTCTTCATGTCGCTGAATGCGGCGGACAGCGAATGTCCGGCGGTTGCGCGGCCTGCATGTGCGTGCGATGCGTAGCTCATGTGATGTTCCTTCGTCTTTGCGTTGCTGCGGCGGCCCGGATCGGCGTGGCAGCCTGTGTGCGTCTGTTGCCCTTACATACGCCGTTGCTGCAGGTGCACAATACCGCCTTAAGACAATGCTGCTATGCGGCATTTGCATAGGTGAAAGTGACCTAGCGTCATTGAATCGTCACGATTTTCTGCCGTCTTTCCGATCGCCCTTGCCCCGGCGGCGAAAATTGCCACCTATGGACCATCACATTCGAGGAGGGACGTCATGGCCGTGACACGCAGCGAAATCGAAGCCCAACTGGACCGGATCCAGCTGCCGGATGGCGGCACGCTGATGTCCCGTGACTGGGTGCGCGCGCTCAGCGTGGAGGGCGGCGAGGTTCGCTTTGTCCTCGAGGCGCCCAGCCCCGAAATTGCCCGCCAGAGCGAGAATGTCCGCGCCGCCGCCGAACGCGTGATCGCCGACATGCCCGGCGTCAGCCATGTCTCGGTCGCGCTGACGGCGCATGGTCCCGCGGCCAAGGCGCCGCCCCAACCGCCGCAGCAGGGCCAGGAGCCGCCCAGCCTCAAGATCGGCGGGCATCCCAAACCGCAGCAAGGCTCGATGAAGCCGGCGAGCGTCAAGTCGATCATCGCGGTCGGCTCGGGCAAGGGGGGCGTCGGCAAATCGACGGTCTCTTCCAACCTCGCTGTCGCGCTGGCGCGGGCGGGCAAGAAAGTGGGCCTGCTGGATGCTGATATCTACGGCCCCAGCCAGCCGCGCATGATGGGCGTTTCCAGGCGCCCCGCCAGCCCCGACGGCAAGACGATCGAGCCCTTGCACGCCCATGGTGTGACGCTGATGTCCATCGGCCTGATGCTGGATCCGGCCAAGGCGGTTGTCTGGCGCGGCCCGATGCTGATGGGCGCACTGCAACAGATGATCAGTCAGGTGAACTGGGGCGAGCTCGACGTGCTGATCGTCGATCTGCCCCCTGGCACCGGAGATGTGCAGCTGACCCTCTGCCAGAAGGCCGAGCCGTCCGGCGCGATCATCGTGTCCACCCCGCAGGACGTGGCCCTTCTGGATGCGCGCAAAGCGATGGACATGTTCAGCACGCTCAAGACGCCGATCCTGGGCATGATCGAGAACATGAGCACCTATGTCTGCCCCGAATGCGGCCATGAGGCGCAGATCTTTGGCCATGGTGGGGTCAAGGCCGAGGCCGAGAAGCTGGGCCTGCCCTTCCTGGGATCGCTGCCCATCGACCTTGATACGCGCCTTGCGGGGGATGCAGGCACGCCCATCGCGGCCGGGGACAGCCCGGCGGCGGCGGCCTATGCGGCGCTGGCACAGCGGCTGATCGAGGGCGGCATCATCTAGGGCCTGAACCAATCAGGCGCCGGCAGCGTTGAGGCTTGTATTCAAACGGAGCATTTCATGACCGTCCTCATCCTCTATGTCGCCACGTTTGCCGTGTTTCTGGTTTTAGATTATTTTGCCCTCAGCTATCTGATCAAGCCGACCTTTGAGAAGGATATCGCGCCCCTCTTGCTGGATAGCCCGCGATTGGGCCCGGCTGTGGTGTTTTACGCCTTCTACGTGGGCGTTCTTATGTGGTTCGTCAGTTGGCCCGCAATGGAGGCCGAGAAATCGCTGCTCTGGGTCTTTGGCACAGGCGCACTGATCGGGGCGATGGCCTATGGCACCTACGAGTTCACCAACCTTGCCACGCTCAAGGATTGGACATGGCGCATGGTCGCCACCGATTTCACATGGGGCACGTTCCTGACCGCCACATCGGCAACTGCCGGTGTTGCCGTGGCGCGCGCGTTGGGCTAGGCGCCCGGACGTTCCACCGCGACGAGGCCCAGCTTGCGCGCCGAGGCAAGCGACAGGATGCCGCTATCCAGCCCCTCGGGCTTTTGGAATTTGCGCACGGCGGCGCGGGTGCGGGCATCCATCGCGCCGTTGATCGCGCCGGTGTAGAGCGTGCGCGCCCTGAGCGCGCGCTGCAGCGAGGCGACAAAATTGGGTGTGAGGTCTGCGGGGCAGGGCGTCTCAAACCACGTTACCTGCCGCTCGGTCACGATCTCCTGCCGCGTATCCGTCTTGTAGATGCCGGGTCTGGATACCGTGCCATCGGGCGACGTCTGGGGCGGCTGTACAAGGACCTGCTCCGTCACCGTCTCGATCACCGCAGGCGTCACCAGTTTGCCCCAGCAGGTGCCCGGCGCGGCGCCGGGGGGCGCCTCGGCCAGGGTCTGGACGAGGTCGGGTTCGCCCCCACCCGGCGCGTCGCAAGCTGCCAGCGCCAGCAAGGCCAGCAAGGCCAGCAAGGTTAGGGAACGAAAGGTCAATGCGCATGCCTCGGTTGGCGGTCTGTTGCCGTATTGAGGGCAGGTTAGACCGTTTCGCAGCCGCAGGAAAGACGACGCGGCCTCAGTCTTGCGCGTCCGGGGCCAGCAGGCTGTCCAGCATGTCCGAGATATCCTCGATCTTTTCAGCCAGTACATGCGCGACGCCGTGAGCGCGCTGCACCCGGCCGGTGACGCGCAGAAGGCGCCCGGCAATCACGGCGCGCCTGAAGGCCTCATACATCTTGCGCCAGACGATCACGTTGACCACGCCCGTCTCATCTTCGAGCGTCAGGAAGATGACGCCCTTGGCGGTGCCGGGCCGCTGACGCAGGATGACAAGCCCGGCCACCGTTACCCGCGCGCCGGCCGGCGGCTGGCCCAGCCGGGCGGCAACCAACGCCGAGGGTGGGCGCGGCCAATCATGAGAGGGATGCGGGCGGGCGGCGTGATTCTGCATGCGAACAAAAATAGAACAAACGGCCTGCCGTGCAACTCTTTCCGTATATTCGGCGCGAATCCTCTGGCCTGTGCAGGGTGTGACCGCTAGGTATCCGCCAACCGCCATCAGAGGGAGTTCGCGAGCATGGCCAAGATCACCTATGTCGAGCATAACGGGACCAAGCACGTGGTCGATGTGCCTACGGGCCTCACCGTCATGGAAGGCGCGCGCGACAACAATATCCCCGGCATCGAGGCCGATTGCGGCGGCGCCTGCGCCTGCTCGACCTGCCATGTCTATGTCGATGCCGCATGGGTCGAGAAGCTGCCCGCCAAGGACGACATGGAAGAGGACATGCTGGATTTCGCTTACGAGCCCGATCCTGTCCGCTCGCGCCTGACCTGCCAGATCAAGGTGACCGATGATCTGGATGGTCTCGTGGTGCAAATGCCCGAAAAGCAGATCTGATGGCCGGCGGGGCGCGGCGTTCAGCCTTGCGCCCCTTGCGGGCGGCCCGCCCGCCGCGCGCTGCTGATGCTGTGCCTGTGGCTGGCCGGAAAGAGGGCCGCATCGGGCGCTTCAGCAAAGCGGTTCTGCGTGCCGCGCCTTAGCTGAGGTAGAACCGCTCGGCCTGTTTGGGCGCGGGGGCGGGCATGTCCAGATGCGGCGCGAGGCTGATCTCGATCGTGCGGCACATGGCATCGAGGGGCAGGCCGTTCACGGTCTCGCCAAAGGGATGCGCCAGCTCTTCGGTCACTTCGGCAAGACCGAAGAAGATATAGGCGATGATCGCGACGAACAGGAGCGACATCCATCCCGCAGACTCGACCAGCCCGAAGGGAAGCAGCCCGCAATAAAGGTAGGTCGTGCGAAAGATCAGCAGCGAATAGACGTAAGGCAGCGGCGTCGTCGCGATCCGCTCGCATCCCGCCTGGGCGAGGGCGATGGAGGCCAGACGCTCGGACAAGGCGCGGCGGGCAAAGCCATCGGGCGCGGCGCGCGCCACGGCCTCTGCCGCCTGGTTCATAAGCGCGCAGGGTGGATGGGGCTGGTCCAGATCCTCGGGGGCCAGCCATTCACGCGGGGCGGTTTCGGCGGGCAGTTGGCGCAGGTTCATCCGGTGCGCATGGATGAAGGCGATGACGAGGCGCAGGATATTGCGACGATCCGCCGCGTCGGGCAGAAAGATCTCGACCTCCCGCCCGAGGCTGCGGGTATCGGCGATCAACTGGCCCCAGAGCCTGCGCCCCTCCCACCAGCGATCATGCGCCGCATTGTTGCGAAAGCCGAGGAAGAGCGACAGCGCGATGCCGAAGACCGCGAAGGGCGCCGTATCGGTGTGGGGCAGCAGGTTATACGCGAAATCGACCCAGATCAGTAGTCCGGCAAACACCGTGACCGCGATGATACGCGGCAAAATCCGCGGCAGCACCGAGCCGCGTACGGAAAAGAGCAGCTGCAGCGCCCCGGGTTTGTCGCGGATGATCACGCGCGGCGCGTCACAATGCGCGCCAGCCGATGTCGCGGCGGCAGAAGCCTTCGGGCCAGTCGATGCGGTCGACCATCGCATAGGCGCGGTCCGCGGCCTCGCGCAGGGTGGCGCCGCGAGCGGTCACGTTCAGAACGCGCCCGCCCGATGCGGTGATCTGGCCATCCTTGGCGCCGGTGCCCGCGTGGAACACCATGTTGAAGCTGTCGGCAGGGCAGTTCCCCAGCCCGCCGATGACGCTGCCCTTGGCGTAGTCGCCGGGATAGCCCTTGGCCGCCATCACCACCGTCAGCGCGTGATCGTCGGCCCAGTTGACCTGCGCAGCATCCAGCCGCCCCTCGGCGGCGGCATGCATCAGATCAAAGGCCTGGGCGCCAAGGCGCATCATCAGCACCTGGCATTCGGGATCGCCAAAGCGCGCGTTGTATTCGACAAGGCGGGGCTGCCCGTTCTCGATCATCAGACCCGCATAGAGCACGCCTTGGAAGGGCGTTCCGCGCTTGGCCATCTCCGCAATGCAGGGTCGCACGATGCGGTCCATCGCGATGGCCTCGATCTCGGGCGTCAGCACGGGGGCGGGGGAATAAGCGCCCATGCCGCCCGTGTTGGGGCCGGTATCGCCCTCACCCACGCGCTTGTGGTCCTGGGCCGAGCCGATGGAGAGGATGTTGGTGCCGTCGCAGAGAACGAACAGCGATGCCTCCTCGCCGGTCATGAACTCCTCAATCACAACCTCGGCTCCCGCGCCGCCAAACGCTCCGCCGAACATGTCGTCGATGGCGTCATGCGCCTCGGCCACCGACTCGGCGATGATGACGCCCTTGCCAGCGGCGAGGCCGTCGGCCTTGATCACGATGGGCGCGCCCTGGGCGCTGGCATAATCACGCGCGGCGGCGGCATCGGTGAAATGGCCATAGGCGGCGGTAGGCGCGTTCGCGGTGTCGCAGATTTCCTTGGTGAAACTTTTCGATGCTTCCAGCTGCGCGGCGGCGGCAGAGGGGCCAAAGGTCAGCACACCCGCCTCGCGCAGACGGTCGGCCACTCCGGCGGCCAGAGGCGCCTCGGGGCCGATGATGACGAAATCTATGGCCTCTTCCTCGGCAAAGGTGACGACGGCGCCAGCATCCATGATATCAAGGCTGGCGCATTCCGCGATCGCGGCAATGCCTGCATTGCCCGGCGCCACGATCAGCCGGTCGCATTTGGGGTTCTGCAGAACAGCCCAAGCCAGGCTGTGCTCGCGCCCGCCGCTGCCGAGGATCAAGATGTTCATGCCGCTCTCCCAATGTCTGCGCGTCTGCGCATTCCATAGGGGCATGGCGGCGCGCAGGCAAGCAGGGGAGGGATGGAACGCAGCCGCGGGATGCCGCGTTGACGGAGCAGAACACTCGCAACGAGGAAAGGAAATGCAATGGCTGATATTTCTGACCGCAAAGTCGCAATTCTTGCCACCAATGGCTTTGAGCAATCCGAACTGGAATCCCCTCTGAAAGCGCTGAAAGAAGCCGGCGCCACTGTGCATGTCATCGCCCCCGAGGGCGGCGAGATCCGGGGCTGGGACGGCGATGATTGGGGCAACAAGGTCAAGGTGGATCACACGCTGGATGCCGTCAAATCGGCCGATTACGACGCGCTTATGCTGCCTGGAGGGCAGATCAACCCGGATATCCTGCGCGCCAATCCCGATGCCGTATCCTTTGTGCGCGCCTTCTGGGATGCCAAGAAGCCCATCGGCGCGATCTGCCACGCACCATGGCTACTGATTGAGGCCGAAATCGTCGATGGACGCCGCCTCACCTCCTACCCGTCCATCCGCAAGGATGTCGAAAATGCGGGCGGCAAGTGGGAAGACAGCGAAGTCGTTGTCGATCAGGCGCTGGTGACCAGTCGCAATCCCGACGATCTGCCCGCCTTCAACGCCAAGCTGATCGAGGAAGTCGCCGAAGGTAAGCACCGCGACCGCGCGGCATAAAGCAAGTCTCGCGGCGCATCTGCCGCGCGTCTTTTCAAGCGCGCCGGGATAGGGCATTGATGGGGCATGTCAGACCTCATCGATGATCCCGATCCCGGCGCGAATGCGCCAGAATTCTCGGTCTCGGACCTTTCGGGCGCGATCAAGCGGCTGATCGAGGGCGAGTTTTCCTTTGTGCGCGTCAAGGGCGAGATCGGGCGCGTGTCCCGGCCAAAGTCAGGGCACATCTACTTGGACCTCAAGGATGACCGCGCCGTGATCAACGGCATCATCTGGAAGGGTGTGGCGGGACGCCTGCCCGTCCAGCCTGAAGAAGGGATGGAAGTGGTCGCAACCGGCCGTCTGACCACATTCCCTAGCCAGTCTCGCTACCAGATCGTCATTGAGGATATCAAACCCGCAGGCGCGGGCGCGCTGATGGCGATGCTGGAGCGGCGCAAGGCGGCCTTGGCCGCCGAGGGTCTTTTTGATGAGGGCCGCAAGAAGCGTCTGCCCTACCTTCCCGAAATCATTGGCGTCGTCACCTCGCCCTCGGGCGCGGTCATCCGCGATATCCTTCACCGTTTGCGCGACCGGTTTCCGCGCAAGGTTATGATCTGGCCCGTCGCCGTGCAGGGCGAGCGCTGTGCGCCTGAAGTCGTGCGCGCGATCCAAGGCTTCAACGCCATGACCCCCGGCGGCGCGATGCCGCGTCCCGATCTGATCATCGTGGCGCGGGGTGGCGGAAGCATCGAGGACCTCTGGGGCTTCAACGAAGAAACAGTCGTGCGCGCCGCGGCGGCCAGTGACATCCCCCTGATTTCCGCCGTCGGGCACGAGACTGATACAACCCTGATCGACTACGCCTCCGACAAGCGCGCTCCGACACCCACTGCCGCCGCCGAACTGGCCGTGCCGGTCCGGCTGGAGCTGCTCGCATGGCTCGACGGGCAGGAGGGACGGCTGATCCATGCGCTCAGCGGCGGTGTGGCGCAGCGCGGCCAGCGCCTGCGCGATCTGGCCCGCGCGCTGCCCCGGCCCGAGGTTCTGCTGGACGGTCCGCGCCAGCGGATCGACGTCTGGGGCGATCGGCTGCCTGCCGCGCTGATCCGCGGCGTGCAGCTGCGCCGCGTGGCCTTGTCCGAGGCGGGCGGCGCCCTGCGCCCCGGTGTGCTGCGCCGGATGATCGAGGGCGACACCCGCCGCCTGACCGCGGCGTCCGAGCGGATGGGCGGCGCGCTGCAGCGCCGCACCCGGGACGATCGCCGCCGCCTTGATGCGCTGGCTGCGCGCTTTGCCACCCGCGCACCGGGCGAGGGCGTGGTGGCGCGGCGGGATCAGATCGACCGTATCGCGCAGCGTCTGTCTGCTGCCGGGCAGCGGCAGGTTGCCGGCTGGACCCAGCGCATTACCGCCCTCGACCGCCTGCGCGAGACGCTGGGATACAAGGCGACGCTGCAGCGCGGCTATGCGGTGGTGCGCGGCGATGGCGAACTGGTCACGACGCGCAAGGCAGCCAAGGCGGCAGGCGCGCTGGAGATCGAATTCGCCGATGGCCGCCTCAGCCTTGGCGGAGCGACAAGCGTGGCCAAAAAAAGACCCGCCAAGACGGATGCACCGGACCAGGGCAGCCTTTTCTAAGCGATCCCGGACCATCCGGGTCGCGGAAACGGTCGTTTCCGCGTTTCCCTGCCACAGACGATGCGCGACAAAACCGCGATATTGTCCGTTGCGCGCCGCGATTGCGCCCAGATTGCCCCGCATACCGACCGTCGAAGAATTGACGGAAGGATGCGTGCATGGATCGCCTGACCGAAATGGAAGCCTTCGCCACCGTGGTGGATCAGGGCGGCTTTACCGATGCGGCGCGCAAGATGGGCATTTCGAAATCCGCGGTCTCCAAGCATGTCTCGTCGCTGGAGGCGCGGCTTGGCGCGCGCCTGCTCAACCGCACCACGCGCCGGGTCAGCCCGACCGAAATCGGCCTTGCCTATTATGACCGCGCCCTGCGCGTGCTGAACGATGCGGGCGAGGCGGATGCGCTGGTCAGCTCGATGCAGAGCGATCCTTCGGGCCTTTTGCGAATCAGCGTCGCGACCGATTTCGGCGTGAACCACCTCAGCCCGGTTCTCGGCACGTTCCTGGACGAGTTTCCCGACATCACCGTCAACATGGTGCTGAACAATCGCTATGTGGAGTTGATCAGCGAAGGCTTCGACATGGCCATCCGCATCGGCGAGCTGGAGGACAGCACCCTGCGCGCGCGCAAGCTGACCGACACGACCAAGCGCATGATCGCCTCGCCCGGATATATCGCCAAATACGGACGCCCCACCAAGATCGACGACCTGAACGAGCATAAGCTCCTGCATTATTCCAGCCAGGCGGGCGGATCGGTGTGGAAGCTGACCGCGCCCTCTGGCGAAAAGCGCCAGGTGCGCACCGCTGGCGGCCTGTCGGTGAATGACGGGCAATCGCTGCTGAATGCGGCGATTTCCGGTCTTGGCATCGCCTATCTGCCCAGCTTTCTCTACGCCAAGGCGATGGAGCAAGGCCTGGTCGAGGATGTGATTCCCGATCTGCCGGTCGAAACCCAGGGCATCTATGCCGTCTACCCGCCGGGCCGGTTCACCCAGCCCAAGGTGCGCGCTTTCATCGACTTTCTGGTCCATGCCTTCGCCGACAAGGGCCCGACCGAGTGGTAGGCGCCTCCGCGCCCGCGACTTTCTGACCGCCTGATTTTCTGCACGCCGAAAACGGCCACCTGACCCCGGGCGCTCCAGCGCGACCCGGGTTTTTTTTCTTGTCCTGCCGGGCCGCACAGCCACTGTGCGCCAGCGCCGCTTGCCTTGCGCACGCACCGGCGCACATAACATCCGGGCAAAGACCTGAAAGGATTTTCCATGACCAAGCCTGTTTTGTTGACGATGTCCGGCTCGCTTCGCAAGGCGTCCTATAACCGGATGCTGATCGCCGAGGCTGTGCGTGCCTTCGGCGACGCCGAGGTGATCGAAGCGGATCTGAACCTGCCGCTCTACGATGGCGATGTCGAGGATGCCGGCATCCCGGCCCCGGTCCAGACGCTGATGGATCAGGTGCGCCGCGCCGATGCGCTGATTATCGGCGCGCCCGAGTATAACAAGGGGATTTCTGGCGTGCTCAAGAACGCGATCGACTGGCTCAGCCGGGCCAAGCCCTCGGTGCTGAAGGACAAGACCGCCGTCATCATGTCGGCCGCCGGCGGGCGCACCGGGGGCGAGACCGGGCATTTCATGACCCACCAGATCCTGACGCAGCTTCAGGTCAATGTCGTGCACGGGCCGTTGATCCTGGTCGCTGCCGCGCAAAACGAGTTTGGCGAGGATGGCGCGCTGAACAACGACTTCCTGAAAGGCCAAGTCGCCGACCGCATGGCACGCCTGCGCGAAATGCTGGGTTAGAGCGGCGGGTTCGCCGCGCCTAACTGAACCTGTTCGCGCCGAACGCCTCCAGTTCGGCATTTCCGCGGCCTCCGATCATATCCGCCACCCAGCGGCCTGTCTTGGGCCCGCCCGTCAGGCCTATATGTTGGTGCCCGAAGGCCGCATAGACGCCGCTGGCGCCCATCTGGCCGATCATCGGCAGGCTGTCGGGGGTCGAGGGGCGGTACCCCATCCATTCCTCGACCTCCTCATATTCCAGATCGGGAAAGACCTTTGCCACGTTGCGGCGCAAGAGCTCGATCGGCCCGCGCGAGATCTTGGGCGAGGTGCCGCCCAACTCAACCATGCCGGCGCAGCGCAATCCCTGCGCCATCGGGTTCACGGCGAACTTGCCGCTGGTCATCATCAAGGGCATACGCGGCATCTGCGAAGGGCTCTTGAACTCCAGGTGAAAGCCCCGCTCTGCGACCAAGGGCACCTTCACCCCCAGCTTGCGCGCCAGCGGCTCGGACCAGATGCCGGCGGCCAGCACGGCGGCATCGCAGGGAAGGGGCCCCTGATCGGTGATCACCTCGGTGATCTGGCCATCTAACATCGTCACATCGCGCATCTCGGCCCGGCGATAGGTGCCGCCCTCATCCTGCAGCACTTGGGCCAGATCGGTCATATAGGCGCCCGGATTGGTGACATGACCATGCCCGCGCAGCCGCACAAGGCACTGGGTCGCGGCGCCCAGCATCGGCTCGACCTCGCGCACGGCGGGGCCCTCTATCACCTCGGGCGCGTATCCGGCGGCGCGGCGCAACCCCCACCCATAGGCATCTGCCTCAAAAGCGGCGCGGTTGGCATAGGCCCAGCCGAAATCACTGGACGCGATCCAGCGCTCGGCCCGCGTGCCGCGCGCCAAGGCGCGGTGCTGATCGACCGAATCGTGCAGAAGGTGCGACAGCGCGGCCGATATCTCGCGCGTCTTGGCATCCGACGAATTGCGCAGGAATTGCCGCAGCCACGGCGCAAGGCGCGGTAACTGCCCCCACTGGATCGACAGGGGCGCATCGCGGGATGTCAGGTATTTCAGCCCGGTCCAGGCAATGCCCGGCCCGCTGATCGGCACGACGGCCCATTCCGCCAGAAGGCCCGCATTGCCGTAGGACGCCCCGGCGCCCGGCCCGTCTTTGTCAATAAGGGTCACGTCATGGCCTGCGCGACGCAGCCAGATGGCCGAGGACAGCCCGCAGATACCTGCCCCGATGACGATGATCTTTTGCGCGCGCATGGCAGGCTCCCGGTTTGCTCGCCGCCAGCTAAGCCAGTTTACGGCGCCGCGGCAAGAGAGACGGCACCAAAGAAAAACCCCGCCTCGGCAGGACCTGGCTCATTCCGGGTTTTGGGACATAGAGAAGCCCCGGCAGAATAATCTGCCGGGGCCTCTTGACGAAAACACCTCTGTTCAGCGCGCTTCGAACCGGCGCCAGAGCGGTGTGCCGTGGAAGAGCCAAGGCCGATACAGCACGCGCCGCGGATCTGGTGATTTGGGTTGCTTCGAATCCTTGGGAACGAGATCAGCACCAAGACGCATCGCAGGTGTTCTCTGAACCGGTGTCTTGGACCTACGCTTTGGCACCTGGATCATATCATTGCTGCCAGGGATGCGAACAGAGGACAGTCCCTTAGCAACAGGGGCAGTGCTATCGCCTGCCGCTGCCGCTCCGACATACTGCCGCAGTTCGAACCAGTTGTAGTAGATCCGGTAGATGTTCAGGATTGCAACCAGCACCGCCGGGTTGAACACTGCGCCGTTGATGAAGCTGGGTCCATTTCTCGACCCTTTTCTACCAGCGCGTTCTGTATGGCTTGTTCGGTCCCTGAGAGAACCCATAAATGCCGAGACAGGCTGAATCGTGGCTTTAAGGATGCGGCGCGATAGTGCCGCGCGAAGTTCCCCATCTCGGACATCCTGATCAAATGCCAGACCTTTCAGTTGGGCGCGATATTTCTTACGGAGGACAGGAAAGCCAACGACTTTATTGGTTTCCCCATAATGTTGAACCGGAGATTTTATCCATACTTGTGGATATTGCGACGACTGAAAATTCATCGTAGCGAATTGATATCTTCCGCCAAACCGATCCGTCCCAAACTTCGTCGCCATGTATTCTGCGCAGAACATCTCCAAGAGTTTGTAGTTGGGGATATCCTCTTTTGAGATTGATAACACATCGATCTTGAATGTTTCGAAGGCCTCTTTGAAATTCGCGATCCGAACGGCATTGACTGGACTGGAAGCCTTTTTATCGAATGAGATGACAATCCACTCGAATTGATCATCATTGATAAGATCGCGAAAGACGTGCGGAACGACGCGACCCATCGCTGCCTCCTGCTCGCCAACCAGAGTTATTTTTCCCTTGGGAAGCATCTCTTTCAGGCAGGCAAGGTGTGCCGCCTTCGTATATGTTGGCTTGACCATCATCCCTTGGAAGCTGCCGCGGAAGTCCCGGTTGGTGTCCTTGAAGCCAAAGTAGCCTTCGCGAATCTCATCTATTATTGCGCGCCTCTGTCGCGCGTGAGTGAGTCCTTCCTCGACTTCCGTGGGCAACGGGAACCCGTGCGCGATCTCATCTTCGTAGGCCTTATTCAATCGCTCGGAAAACACTCGCCAGCTCCCTTCGGCACTGGCAAAAAGGGCCGGCTCATCGAAGCGCCCTGATGGGCGTTGAAAATGTAGCAGAGGAGCTGTGAAGCGCTCCCCGCTGCTGCGGATGTATTCCTTCCGTATATTGTTCGGCGCACCATCCTCATCGAGATAGTGTTCCTCGAAGAACTTCGCAGGATCGACTCGAGGGTCGAAGTTTGCATCAATGCGAAAGACATACCCGCTGCGGATATCCGCAGAAACAGAGAACCAAAGTTGTGTCAATCGGCGGTCGATCTTAGATTCCCAATTCACAGAAATCACGACATCGTCGTGTGCAATCCGCATGTGGCTAAAACGTCCAGATTTTTCCTGCCTACTCTTCCACTCTTTGAGCTTTGCTCTCTCGAATGCCAGTAGCGTTTTTTCGAGCCAGAATATGCGGCTGTAAAGGCGACTCACGCCGATCTTCTTGCCAGTGTCCGGGTCCGTGAGCAGGCGGCGGATATCGTGTATTCCAGAGCCATTCACAATGTTCCTCAGGAGTCGCACATTGTCGCGCTTCACCACCTGCGACTGATGGTCCAAGGAAACAGATATTCAAGCACCCGGTTTGCCCTTGCAAGGCTTGTGGATGATCCGAAACCCGGATGGTTTCTCCTCACGCCTACTCGTGGCTTTCAGCTTTCCGTGGGCTCCATTGAAGATGAACTCATCTGGGCGGTTGATATAGCGAATACCGCAATGGCCACAGGTCGGCCCCGCCAGCGAGCCGTTCTGGGTGAGGAGGCGATCAAGTTCATCGCTGAAATGCTGGTTGGACAGCACATTGAAAGAAATCTCGCAGCTTCTGTTTCTCTTCCGGTGGTGGCAAATTAAATCGCGTCCATCATCCCAAGCACGGGGATCCGTTTGGTATTCGAATGCTTCCGATACCCGTGTGTGCTTGTCATCCCCGTCAAGGGTGTATTTTCCAAGGCCTGTGGTAAGTGCTGATATGCTTGTTGCGGCCAACTGCCTGCGTTCTTGTGCGTTTGGCCCCTTGAAAACAGGGATCTCAAAATCAGGGGCAACCCCAAAATTTCCACAATCCGGATCACCACAGGTGTTCAGGTTGATTTCAGACAGGATTGGTGGGTATAATGCTTCCAACCATAGCTGCGGGATGCTCTCGACCATTCGATTTCCGATCTTCCGTTGCATCAGGTTGGCCCTTCTGAGCCGCCCACCACATTGGCTGATTGTCTGAAACCGGAAATCCGCGGGCGATTTTTATTCGATGTGTTGCTGAGGGAAAACACTCCCTCACGAGCAACAATCCACTACCAAAAAACACTCCGAAAAATCAAACGCCTACCGAGATATTTCTCGGTAGGCGTTGCTTTTGTGTCCCAAAACCCGGAATGAGCCAGGCAGGACCGGGACGGGGCTTTGTTTTAAACCGCTTGCGCGGAAGCTGCTCGGCTTAGCCCTGACGGGCCTTGAAGCGGCGCTGGGTCTTGTTGATCACGTAAACGCGGCCTTTGCGGCGCACGACGCGGCAATCCCGGTGCCGGTTCTTGAGCGAGCGGAGCGAGTTGCGAACTTTCATCGTTCATCTCCTGTCTGTCGCGGCGCGGGCCAGCGCCTGAGGTTGCGGGCGGATCCGAAATCGGAGCCAGTGAATTCATGGTGGGCGATACAAGGTTCGAACTTGTGACCCCTTCGATGTCAACGAAGTGCTCTACCACTGAGCTAATCGCCCATGAATACCAATACTTGCACCATGCTCCAAATATTCCGGAAACACGATCCTCGCGTCGGTTCGCCGGTCTATAAAAGGAGTCGGACCAAGGATCAAGGGGCTTTTGATCACTTGATTTATCAGTCTATCATGACCTGTCACGTTCGGAGCCGCAATGTCCAAAGCTGCCTATCACCTGCACGCCCCGAAGCGGCGCGAAACCAGCGTCGTCTTTGCGTCGCCGCACAGCTCTTGCGACTATCCGCCTGCCTTCCTCGCCCGGGTACGCCCAGACGCGCTGGCGATGCGCAGCTCGGAGGATGCTTTCGTCGATCGCCTCTTTGCCTCCGCGCCCGATCATGGCGCGCCGCTGCTTCTGGCCGGGGTACCGCGCGCCTTCATTGATCTCAACCGCAACGCGGACGAGCTGGACCCGGCGCTGATCGATGGGGCGCGCCACTATGGCCACAACCCGCGCATCGCCTCGGGGCTGGGCGTCATCCCGCGTGTCGTGGCGGGCGGTCGCGTGATCTATGACGGCAAGATCAGCATGGCCGAGGCGCGCCAGCGGATCGAGACCTATTGGCGGCCCTACCATGCCGCCCTTACGGCCGAGATGAACCGGGCGCATGCCGCCTTTGGCAATGCCATCCTGATTGATTGCCATTCGATGCCCCATGAGGCGCTGGACGGCACCGTGCGCAATGGCGCGCGCCGCCCCGACGTGGTGCTTGGCGACCGGTTCGGCGCCTCCGCCAGCCGCGAGATCACCGAGCGGATCGAGGCCGCGTTCCGCCGCGCCGGACTGACGGTCGCGCGCAACACGCCCTTTGCCGGGGCCTACATCACGCAGACCTATGGCCGCCCGCCGCGCGGCCGCCATGCCGTTCAGGTCGAGATCGACCGCGCGCTCTACATGGATGAGCGCACGGTCACGCCCAGCGGCGATTTCGAGGCGTTTCGGAAGGTGATGGTCGGCATTACCGCGGATCTGGCCGCGATCGGCCGCCCCCTGCGCATGCCGCTGGCTGCGGAATAGCGGGTCAGCGCAGTGCGCGTCCCTTGACGATGGCCGCCTCCCCGAACCGCGCACGGATCTGGTCGCGCGCCCGCTCGGCCCCGCTGCGCCGCAAGGCGCCGGGATCCAGCAGGTCGCCCGAGAGATCGGCCGCGCTTTCATCCACGAGGTCCGACAGTCCGACCCCGATCAGGCGAAAGGGCGCCTCGTCCGCCGCGCCATCCATCAGCACGCGCGCGGTGCGATAGATCGTGTCGGCCATCTGGCTGGCATCGCGTAGTGATTGGCGGCGGGTCAGGCTGGTATGGTTGGCACGCTTCAGCTTCAACGTGACGACGCGCCCGGCCAGTTGCCGCGCCTTGGCGCGGTCCGACACTTTCTCGGCCAGGCGCCAGATATGCCCGTCGAGGATGTCCAAGTCGCCCGTATCCTCGTTGAAAGTCGTCTCGTTCGAGATCGACTTGACCGGTGCGCGCGCATCCACCCGGCGATGATCCTCGCCGCGCGCGAGATGCCAAAGCCGGTCGCCCATCGCGCCAAAACGCGCGTGCAGATCCGTCCGCTCCCAGCGCAGAAGGTCCGAAAAGGTCCGGATGCCCGCCGCCTCCAGCGACGCCTGCGCGGCTTGCCCCACGCCCCAGATCAGGCGCACGGGTTTCTCCCTAAGGAAATCCCCGGTCTCGGCCGCGCCGATCACCGAAAACCCCCGCGGCTTGTCCAGATCCGAGGCGATCTTGGCCAGAAACTTGTTATGGCTGAGCCCGATCGATCCCGTCACGCCCAGTTCGCCGCGCATCCGCTGCACCAGCCGCGCCAGCATCACGGCAGGCGGCGCGCCATGCAATCGCGCGGTGCCGCGCAGATCCATGAACGCCTCGTCCAGCGACAAGGGTTCGATGGCGGGGGTCATATCCTCCATCATCGCGCGGATCTGGCGCGATACGGCAGCATAGACCTCCATCCGCGGCTTGATGACGACTGCATCGGGGCAAAGCTTCAGCGCCTGAAACATCGGCATGGCCGAGCGCACGCCGCGAATGCGCGCCACATAGCAGGCCGTCGACACCACGCCGCGCCGCCCGCCACCTATGATCACCGGCTTGCCTTCCAGCGAGGGATCGTCGCGCTTTTCCACGCTGGCATAAAAGGCGTCGCAATCCATATGCGCGATGCCCAGATCGTAAAGCTCGGGGTGCGAGATGACACGCGGGCGCCCGCAGGCCTCGCAGCGGCGTTGCGCGGGGTCGTTCTCGGTCAGGCAATCGCGGCAAAATGCAGGCATGGCCCAGTCTAGCACGTCCTCTGGCGGGCGCTAATCCCGCCCGTTCTTCTTGCGAAAAATATCCTCGCCGAAGGCGTGAAACCCCTTTTGGCGGACCATTTCCCTCAGGGCAGGCTCGCCAAAATGTCGGCAGCGGCCTGCGCCGGGTCTTCGGCGGCCCAGATGGGGCGCCCGACGACGATATGATCGGCGCCGTCCTCCAGCGCCTGGGCCGGGGTCGCCACGCGCTTTTGATCGCCCAGCGCGCTGCCGGCTGGCCGCACGCCCGGTGTCACGATCAGTTTACCCGCCGCCTCGGGCAGGGCGCGGATCATCGCGGCCTCCTGCGGCGAGGCGATGACACCGTCGGCGCCTGCCTCGAATGCGCGTGCGGCGCGGGTCGTGACCAGATCGGGGATATCCCCCGCCTGAATCAAACCTGCATCCAGATCGGCGCGGTCCAGCGATGTCAGGATTGTCACGGCAAGGATCTGGGTCGGCTTGCCCGACGCGCCCTCGGCGGCGGCCCGCACGACATGCGGATCACCATGCACCGTCAGCAGGTCCAGATCGAACTGCACGAGGCCGCGCACGGCTGCCTCGACCGTTGCGCCGATGTCGAAGAGCTTCATGTCGAGGAAAATACGTTTGCCATGCTCTGCCTTCAGCTCATTGGCAAGCGCGAGGCCGCCGCCGGTCAGCATCCCGAGGCCGATCTTGTAGAACCCCACTTGGGGGCCAATCTGCTCTGCAAGGTTGAGGCCAGAAAGCGCGTCAGGCACGTCAAGGGCGACGATCAGGCGATTGTCGGGTGTCTGTGTCATGGGCGCGGCTCCGGGTTCAACTGGTGCGCCCTACATACGGCGCACCGGCTTCAGGTCAACCGCGCCGATGCGCCCGTCAGGCCGCAGCGTTGCCCAGAAGGCGCGACAGAAGGCTTTTCTGGCTGGCATCCGCAATGGCCTGCTTCAGCGGGGCGGCATGATGCAGGCGGGTCTTGCCGGCAGCACTCCTGTGCGCCGTGCGGGCCGCCTGCGCGAGGCCGCGCACAATAAGCCCGTATTCCGCGTGCAACGGGGCGGCAACGAAGGCCGGGTAGGAAAATGTCTGTCCTTGATCGTGGAGTTTCACCAGCGTTTCGAATGCACCGATCTCGGGGTTGTAGCGCACGTTGTCGAACTGAATTTTCTCGATCTTCATTGGACTGCTCCTTCGTTTAGCCAACCTCAATGGCTGGTGAGGGGCCTGTGGATAACTTGCCCTTCTCAAGCATAACTAGGCGGTAGCTGTTACGGTTTCATCACAGGGCACGAAAAGTTTACCCAAGCGGCATTTTGGGGGTTGGCAGACCTTGAAGCCGTCTCGCCTGTTGCCCAAATACAACTCAAGGGTTCCACCGGCACATGCCTCTACGCAGGGTGCGCCACCGGAATATCGCTTGTAAAAAGGAGACTACCATGGACTTGAACAAGTTCACCGAGCGTTCGCGCGGGTTCATCCAAGCGGCGCAGACCATCGCGATGCGCGAAAGCCACCAGCGTCTGTCGCCCGAGCATCTGCTCAAAGCGCTTCTCGACGACGAAGAAGGCCTTGCCGCCAATCTGATCCGCCGTTCGGGCGGCGATCCGGCGCGCGTGGCCCAGGCCAATGACGCCGCCGTCGCCAAGATTCCCGTCGTACAGGGCGATGCTGGCCAGACCTACATGGACCAGCAGACAGGCAAGGTTCTGGCCGAGGCCGAGAAGCTGGCGACCAAGGCCAAGGACAGTTTCGTGCCCGTCGAGCGTTTGCTGCAGGCGTTGGCGTTGACGAAATCCTCTGCCAAGGAAGCACTTGAGGCGGGCAACGTCTCGGCCCAGACGCTGAACGAGGCGATCAATGATATCCGCAAGGGCCGGACGGCGGACACGGCAAGCGCCGAGGACAGCTATGAGGCGCTTGAGAAATACACGCGCGATCTGACCGCCGCCGCCGCCGAGGGCAAGATCGACCCGATCATCGGCCGCGACGACGAGATTCGCCGCGCGATGCAGGTGCTGAGCCGCCGCACCAAGAACAACCCGGTTCTGATCGGTGATCCGGGCGTGGGTAAAACGGCGATTGCCGAGGGCCTTGCCCTGCGCATCGTCAATGGCGACGTGCCCGAAAGCCTTGCGAACAAGCGTCTGCTGAGCCTCGATATGGGCGCGCTGATCGCTGGTGCGAAGTATCGCGGCGAGTTCGAAGAGCGTCTGAAATCCGTCCTCAACGAGGTGACGGACGCAGCGGGCGAGATCATCCTATTCATCGACGAGATGCACACGCTGGTCGGTGCGGGCAAGGGTGATGGCGCGATGGACGCGGCCAACCTCATCAAGCCTGCGCTGGCGCGGGGCGAACTGCACTGCATCGGTGCGACCACGCTCGACGAGTATCGCAAGCATGTCGAAAAGGACGCGGCGCTGGCTCGGCGGTTCCAGCCGCTGGTCATCAACGAGCCGACGGTCGAGGACACGATCAGCATCCTGCGCGGCATCAAGGAGAAATACGAGCTGCACCATGGCGTGCGGATCGCGGATAGCGCCCTGGTGGCGGCGGCAACGCTGAGCAATCGCTACATCACGGACCGGTTCCTGCCTGACAAGGCGATCGACCTGATGGACGAGGCTGCCAGCCGTCTGCGGATGGAAGTGGACTCCAAGCCCGAAGAGCTGGATGCGCTGGACCGCGAGATCATGCAAAAGCAGATCGAGGCCGAGGCGCTGAAGAAAGAGGATGACAACGCCTCGAAGGACCGACTGGTCAAGCTGGAAAAGGAGCTGGCAGATCTTCAGGACCGCTCGAGCGAGATGACCGCGAAGTGGCAGGCCGAGCGTGACAAGCTGGCTGGCGCACGCGACATCAAGGAAAAGCTGGACCGTGCCCGGATCGATCTGGACCACGCCAAGCGCGCGGGCGATCTGGCCAAGGCCGGTGAGTTGAGCTACGGCGTCATCCCCGGTCTGGAAAAGCAACTGGCCGAGGCTGAGCAGTCCGAAGAGGACGGCGTGATGGTGGAAGAGGCCGTGCGCCCCGAGCAGATCGCGCAGGTCGTCGAGCGCTGGACGGGCATCCCCGTCGCCAAGATGCTGGAAGGCGAGCGTGAGAAGCTGCTGGGCATGGAGGCCGGTTTGCACAAGCGGGTCATCGGGCAGGATACGGCGGTCAAGGCCGTGGCCAACGCCGTGCGCCGTGCGCGTGCAGGCCTGAATGACGAGAACCGCCCGCTGGGCAGTTTTCTCTTCCTCGGGCCAACCGGCGTGGGCAAGACCGAGCTGACCAAGGCCGTGGCCGAGTTCCTCTTTGACGACGACAACGCGATGGTCCGCATCGACATGTCGGAGTTCATGGAGAAACACAGCGTCTCGCGTCTGATCGGTGCCCCTCCGGGCTATGTCGGTTATGACGAGGGCGGCGTTCTGACCGAGGCCGTGCGCCGGCGCCCCTATCAGGTGGTGCTGTTCGACGAGGTTGAAAAGGCGCATCCGGACGTGTTCAACGTCTTGCTGCAGGTGCTGGATGACGGCGTTCTGACCGACGGTCAGGGCCACCGCGTCGACTTCAAGCAGACGCTGATCGTCCTGACGTCAAACCTCGGGAGCCAGGCGCTGAGCCAGTTGCCCGAAGGTGCCGATGCGGCGGATGCCAAGCGCGGCGTGATGGAGGCGGTGCGGGCCCATTTCCGGCCCGAGTTTCTGAACCGGCTGGATGAGACGGTGATCTTTGACCGGCTGAGCCGCGACAACATGACCGGCATCGTCGACGTGCAGCTTGATCGGCTGAAGAAACGTCTGGCAGCTCGCAAGATTACGCTGGATCTGGACGAGGCGGCCAAGAAGTGGCTGGCCGATGAGGGGTATGACCCGGTTTTCGGTGCCCGCCCGCTCAAGCGTGTGCTGCAGCGTGCGATCCAGGATCCGCTGGCCGAAATGCTGCTGGCCGGTGACGTTCTGGACGGCTCGACCGTGACCGTCACGGCGGGCGACGGGGGGCTCATCATCGGGGACCGCGTCGGGACGACCAAGCGGCAGCCGCCAGAGGATGCCGTCGTTCACTGAGCGGCGAAATGACTGAGAAGGCCCGCGCATGGATACATGCGCGGGCCTTTTTCTTGGCGGATGGTCCCGGTGCGGCACCCCTCAGGACATATAGGCCGCTTGGCTGGCCTTGGCGCGGAGGCGCACAAGGTCAGTGGCCGGACGGAAACTGCCCGCTTGCGCGGCGGCCCACCACTCGGAATAAAGCGTATCCTCGGGCGCATCGATCAGGATACCCTCGGGAAGGAAGGAGTGGATCAGGTCCATCGGCAGCGCGGCCTGCGGCCCGGTCCTGTGCATCATGTGATGCGGCTGCAACTCACAGGGATGCTTGAGACCGGCAGCGGCGACCATGTCCACCAGCGCAGCGACCGTCTTGTGGTGAAAGCGCGCCGACCGGACGCCCTGCACCTCGGGGATGAGGCCGCGCTGGCGGGCCGCGTTCTGGGTGGCGACGCCCGTGGGGCAGGTGTCCATATGGCAACGCTGCGACTGGATGCAGCCCACCGACAGCATGAAGGCGCGCGCGGCGTTGCACCAATCCGCCCCCAGCGCAATGTTGCGGGCGAGGCCCATGCCGGAATAGATCTTGCCGCCCGCGACCAGCTTGATGTCGTTCTTGAGGCCGCAGCCGACCAGCGCGTTGCGCATCAGGATCAGCCCTTCGTTGAGGGGCGTTCCCACCCAGTCCGACAGCTCCAATGGCGCGGCGCCGGTGCCGCCCTCGCCGCCATCGACGACGATGAATTCGGGCTTGATGCCGGTCTCAAGTATGGCCTTCATCATGGCGAAGACCTCATAGGGCTGCCCGATGCACAGCTTGATCCCGACGGGCTTGCCGCCCGACAGCTCGCGCATCTGCGCCGCGAATTCCAGCATCTCGATCGGGGTCGAGAAGGCCTTGTGCGCGCGCGGCGAGATGCAATCCTTGCCCTGCTCGATCCCGCGCACCCGCGCGATTTCCGCCGTGACCTTGCCACCCGGAAGCATGCCACCATGGCCGGGCTTGGCTCCCTGGCTCAGCTTGATTTCCGTCATCTTGACCTGATCGCGCGTGGCGGTGTCGCGAAACATCTCGGGATCGAAATTGCCGTCCTTGCCGCGCGCGCCGAAATAGCCCGAGCCCAGCTCCCACACCAGATCGCCGCCATGCGCCGTGTGATGATCGCTCACGCCGCCTTCGCCTGTGTCATGGTAATAGCCGCCCTTGGCCGCGCCGATATTCAGCGCCCTAATCGCATTGGCCGAGAGCGAGCCGAAACTCATCGCCGAGACGTTTAGGATCGACGCCGAATAGGGCTTGGACGTCTGATCATGGCCGACATGGACGCGCGGGGCGGTGTCGGGGTCATTCTCTGGCGCCATCGAGTGCATGAGCCAGTGGTAATCCTCGGCGTCGGTCTGCCGCTCGGTCCCGAACGGGTGCGTATCAGTCTCGCCGCGAGCGCGGGCATGGACGAGGTTGCGCGCATCGAAGGAATAGGGCGTGCCGCTGAGGTCGTCCTCGACGATATAGGCGCGCAGATAGGGGCGCAGTTTGTAGAAGAGCCACCGCACCCGGCCCGCGACAGGGAAGTTGCGAGTGATGGTCCAGGTTTTCTGAAAGCGGTCATAGACGCCCAGCACCACGACAGGCACGGTGAAGATCAAAACCAGCAGCCAGGCGGCATTGATGAAGGCCAGCCCAATGGCGAGGACCGACAGGCCAAGCGCCGTGACAGGTATGATCGCGCGTTTGATGGTGTCCAGCATGCGTGCCTCCTGGCGCTTGGATGTGCGGCGTTGCGCCTTGGTACGCCATGCGGCCCGCAGAGCAAAGCGTGGCGAGGTTCAGGCCGTGTGTGGGGAATAATGTGGCGGATCGGTTGCGCATCAAGAAACAATAACCAAGGAATCATAGATATGTTGTCAGCATTCCGGGGCGCACGCTATGCTGCGGCCAAAGCGCCGGGGTGGCCGAGGCAGGCCGATAAACCCACGATGCGCAGCGCAAAAGGCAAAGAATAGTTGGGTATATATGGCAGACCAAGACGACAGCGACAGCCCCGATGACGCGCCCGACACGCCCCGGTGGCTGGATGATCTGCGCCCCGGCGCCGAGGGTGAGGGATTTTTCGAGAAGAACCTTCGTCACTCGCTGATGTTCGTCAAACGGCCCAGCGACCGCCTGCTTGTGACTTTCGACAACCTCTCGAACGTCAATGATGAAAGCGTCCTGCGCGAGCCGTGGGCTTACAAGTTCGCGGCCGATAGCGGTTTTTCCCATCTGGGCGTGATGGCACATGTCAGCGACTGGTATCGTGACGAAGGATTGATCCGCCGGTTCGAGGCGTTGGCGGCGGAGGGGTTTTTCGAAGGCTACGAGCGCGTCGTCTTCGCCGGTGTGTCGATGGGCGGCTATGCCTCGCTGGCCTTTTCATCCTTGGTGCCCGGCGCGCATGTGGTCGCGATCAACCCGCAAAGCACGCTCGACCCCGATCTGGTTCCGTGGGAGACGCGGTATGAGAACGGTCAGCGACAGGACTGGACGCTGCCGCTGGGCGACGGTGCCGCGCTGACGCAGGGCGCGGGCCGCATCAACGTGTTCTATGATCCTTATTTCGAGCTTGATCGCCAGCATATCGAGCGCTTGCATGGCGATAACATCCGCATTTTCAATTGCTGGTTTTCCAAGCACAAGACGGCGGTGTTCCTGCGCAAGATCGGCGCGCTCAAGCCGGTGATGACCCGCTGCATCATGGACGAGCTGACCGAGGCCGGGTTCTATGACCTCTATCGCGCACGGCGCGATCTGCCGTGGTATCGCGGCGCCATTTCCAACCATTTCCGCGAGAAGGGCCGCGAGGCGCTGGCCGACGTGTTCGACAAGGCCTTCCGTCGCCGCTTGCGCCGGGCCAAGCGCCGTGCCGAGGCGGTTCCCGAAGCGCCGGCGATCAAGGCGCCTGTCACTGGCCCGGCTCCACAGTCCGGTCCGGCCCCGGATGCCGAGGCGCATCTTCGGGTCGGCGGTCAGTCCAAGATCAAACGCGCCAAGATCCCGACGGACGGTAGCATGGCGCGTATCAGGATGCCCGAAAAAGCGGGCAAGAAAGCGCCCGCCAAGGGCCTGGGTCTCAAGAGCGTCCTCGTCACCACGATGAAGAACGAAGGGCCCTTCATGCTGGAATGGGTGGCCTACAACCGCATGATCGGATTTACCGACTGCCTGATCTACACGAATGATTGCGATGATGGGACCGACCTGATCGCGCAGCGCCTCGAGGCGCTGGGCCTCGCGACGCACCGCGAGAACCCGCTGAGGGAGGGCATCAGCCCGCAGCGCACAGCCCTGCGCGATTCCGCCAGGCAGGATGTGGTGAAGGAGGCCGATTGGCTTCTCTGCGCGGATTGTGACGAGTTTCTCAACATCCGCGTCGGCAAGGGGCGGCTGGATGACCTTTATGCCGCGGTCGGCGACGCGGACGGAATTTCCGTCTGCTGGAAGCTTTTCGGCAATAGCGGGCGCGTCGAGTATTCGGAAGATCTGGTGATCGACCAGTTCGACCGTGGTTTGGGCGAGACGGAATACCCAAATTTCCGGTCGCTGGGCATGAAGACCCTGACGCGCCAGAACGAGAGGTTTGCCAAGCTGCGCGTTCACCGACCGATGTTTCACCTTGATCGCGGCGATATCGCGTGGGTCGATGGCGGAGGCAAGCCGATGCCCGAGGATTACCTCGTTTCCGGCTGGAAGGCGTATGGCGGGTTCAGCCATGACTATGTCCGCCTTCACCACTACGCCGTGCGGTCGGTCGACAGTTTCCTCGTCAAGCGGGACAGGGGGCGGACGAACCATGTCGATGACGATCAGGGCATCGACTATTGGTCCAACATGAACTTCAACACGCAAGTTGATCCGTCCCTACATGCCCGCCTGCCTGCCTTGCGCAAGGAACTGGCACGCATGTTCAAGGATCCCGAGCTGGCCGATCTGCATAAAAACGCCGTCGCCTGGCACCGGGCCAAGATCGCCGAGCTGCGCCAGCGCGAGGACTGGAACGGGTTTCGCGACACGATCACGGCCATAAACGCAGCGCCCGAGCTTCAGGACAGTTGACCCGATGGCGTCGCGGACCCCGGAGATTGTGCTACATGGCGGCGTTCACAAGACGGCAACGAGTCACATTCAGTCGATCCTTCAACGCAACGCTGGCCGGCTTCGCAAAAGCGGCGTCTATTACGTGCACCACCGTGACACACGAAAGGAATATACCGTTCCGGTTCAGCTGAACGGCTACGAAAAGATCGGGATGGATTTTCAGCCGAAGGTCACGGATGCCGAGCTCGAGGACATCGCCGCCACGTTCTTTGCGCAGATCGACGCACCGCCGGGCGCGCGTATCATTCTGTCGGACGAGAATATGGCCGGGCATAGCGGCCATTGCGTACGCCGCGGATTTATCTATCGCTGGCGCAAGACGCTGATCCCGAATTTCGCGCAGAACATCCCCTATCCGGTCACGGAACTTCATCTCGCAATTCGGAATTACGCGGATTTCTTTGCCTCGACCTTCGTTGAATTCCTGCGCTCGGCATCGGGCGAGAAGGTGATCCCCGAGGCGCAGATGAAACGCGCGGTCCTGTCGAACCTGCCAAGCTGGACCGGTTTGGTCGATTTGTGCCTCAAGACGTTCCCGGACGCGCAATTGTTCATCTGGCGATTCGAGGATTATCGCGCACTGTCGGACACAGTCATCGCCAACCTGTGCGGTCCCGATATCGATTGCCGGGCGCTGGCCGCCCCCAAGCGCAAACGCGGGCGCCCGTCGGCCAGTCACCGCGCCATTCAGGAGCTTCTGATCGAGGCCGAGCGCAACGGTGGCGAGGCGGCGCTGGCCCGCAGGGTCGAAATTCAGGATGCCTACCCCCGTGGCCCGGACTATCCCGGCTATGATCCCTGGAGCAAACAGGAACGTGCACACCTGACCGGCCTCTATGACAAGGACGTCGCCGAGATTGCCAGCCGTCCGCGCGTCACGATGCTGAGCCCATGACCGTCGCGACACCACAATAACAATCAAGTTCGCCGAGCGGGTGCTCGAGCGGCGATAATAATAACAGAGGACAGAGTCTAAAGATGAGCAAACTTCATCACATCGCCATGCTGTGGGTCGAAGGTCCGCTAAGCTATCTTGAGCAGCTTTGCGTGAAATCCTTTCTGGATGCGGGTCATCCGGTGACGCTGTATCACTATGGCCCGGTTTCGAATGTGCCCGAGGGCGCCAAGCTGGTGCATGGCGATGTCATCCTGAAGCGCGATGAGTTCATTCAGCACGGGAGAACAGGCAGCCTGGCGCTTTTTTCCGACGTGTTCCGCTATCACCTCCTGTCGAAATCCGATCGCACGATCTGGGCCGACACGGATGCCTATTGCGTAAAGCCGTTCGAGACGCAGACCGGGCACTATTTTGGCTGGGAAAGCGAAAGCCATATCAATGGTGGCGTTCTGGGTCTGCCAAAGGACAGCCCGGCATTGGCCGGACTGCTGGAGATGAGCCATGATGAGTTCGGCATCCCCGAATGGTATAGCGACGGCTTCAAGGCCAAGCTGAAAGCAAAGGCCGATGCCGGCAACCCCGTCCATGTCAGCGAATTGCCTTGGGGGATATGGGGTCCTCAGGCCGTCACCCACTACGTTCAAAAGACCGGGGAAGACAAATATGCCTTCCCGTGCGAGGTGCTATACCCCGTGCCGTTCGCCAAGCGGCGCATGATTGTCAAAGGTGACCAGCGCAAATCTGTCGAGAAATATCTCACCGAAAAAACGACGTCGATCCATCTCTATGGCCGAAGGATGCGGCAGTATCTGGTGTCGCTGCCGGACGGCCTGCCGACAGAGGGAGGGTTGCTGGATCATTTGCTTGAGAAACACGATATTGATCCCGCCGCAGCGCCCGTCATCCAAAAAGGGCCTGCTGCCGAACCTGTAGAGTAGGTGGGCTAAACTGCGCTCGGGCGGCTTCGGGCACCGGACAGGGCGGGGAGGGTACGCAGGTATCCCCGCCCTTTTCGTTGATGTGGGCAGCAATGCGATGCTCGTCCTGGCAAGGGCGTCTTCGGGCTCTGCGGCGAGTCGGCGCGATTAGCGGCCTTCTAAGGGGATTCCCAAGCCTCTGCCCGAAGCATTCACTACGATTCCCCGCATCACCCTGCGGAAGGCGCGTCATAAACTTGCGCGGCGCTGGCCATCCTCGCAACAAGCTTCACCTAACCCCCTAAAATTACGCGAAAAACAGGAAAATGCGGTAAATGTCGGTCTTTGTCGAAAAAAGGGGTTGCGGGTATGCGGAACTAACCGTAGAACCCCCTTCACCGGCGGCGCTGAGGCGCTGTTGGGATGCGGGACGGACGGACGAGGCGGTGCCTTGGAGGTCTTGACG